>JALYUI010000468.1 GCA_030853845.1 Bacteroidota bacterium
CGCGTCGCCCGTGAAATTCACGGTTTCTTTTTATCTTTTGGACACACCATAGTCATCATTAACCAAAAAACCGCCCGCCACGGGATGTGACGGACGGCCTTCCTTGCTCAAGTGCATCAGGTCAGAATTACGAGCTCAGAACCTGCTTGCCCTCGTTGAGAACCACCGGTTATACACCCGTGGCCCTCTCTTTCACGACAATTTGTTTCGCGAAAGTACGTGCGTTTTACGCAATGCACGTCATCGCGTTCGATTGTCTGACTCGGTATTCCCTCCCGTCGGGAGCAGTAAACCATTTAATAACAGTCGGAAATCATGGGCAAGAACGTCCACATCACGCCCCGCTCTAATGGGTGGGCCGTCAAATCGGCCGGCGCTGAGCGCGCCTCCGCTATCCTCCCCACCCAAGCTCAGGCTATTGCCGCTGGTCGTCAGCAAGCTGTCCGCAACGGCAGCGAGTTGGTCATCCACGGCCGTGACAACCTGATTCGGGCCAAAGACAGCCACGGGCATGACCCGCGCAATATCCCCGGCTAGCGCATAGCCAGCCACTTCTGGCAGCGTTTGCATCGGAGCCGGTGGGCATACTCACCGGCTCCGAAAAGCAAACCTGTGCCCTTATCCCATCCGGACAAGCAGGTTTATCACGCCCTGTGGTCACCACTGCTGCTACGTTGCAGCAGCTTCTGAAACTCTTAAAGAACAAATTCTTATGAACCCGTCCGTCGAAAAAAAGAACGACAACGGCAATGTCAATGCTCCGCAACGCAAAGACATTACCATCATCATCAATGGCACTCCGCACGTGGTGCCAAAAGAAGAATTATCCTTCCAGGAAGTTGTCACCCTGGCTCAGTTGGCTACCGGTCCCAACGTCAGCTACACTATCACCTACCGGCGTGGCCAGGGCAATAAGCCCGAAGGGAGCCTGGTAGAAGGTGCATCCGTTAAACTTAAAGAAGGAATGATTTTCAATGCAACCGCAACCGATAAATCTTAGCCCCGACCTCCAGCGTCTGCGCGATGAGGGCTACCATCTCGAAATAGCGGCTGGCTTCCTGCTCATTCGGGACGTTCCGTACGTAACGCCAGGCAAAACCATTGAGCGTGGCACCCTTGTCTCAGCCCTGACGCTGGCTGGCAATATCGCCACCCGACCCGCTGACCACGTTGCGCACTTCATTGGGCAGCATCCGTGCAGCCGGGAAGGTGTACCGCTGACCAAACTAGTCAATCAAAGCCAGGACCAATTACTTGCTCCTGGTATCATTGCAAATCATCTGTTTTCGAGCAAGCCCGCTGCCGGCTACCCCGATTACTATGAGAAAATGACTAGGTACATCAACCTGGTGGCCAATCCTGCCGCATCGCTCGATGATACAGCTACTGCTCGTACTTTCCCCGTTATCGAGGACACAGCCCAGGAGTCGGTTTTTACTTACCTCGATACTGCTTCCAGTCGGGCCCGGATAGCCGCCGTATCCAACAAGCTCGCTGGTGGCAAAATCGCCATCATCGGCCTCGGTGGCACGGGGGCCTACGTGCTGGATTTGCTGGCCAAGACTCCCGTACAGGAAATTCACCTCTTCGACGGCGATGTTTTCTCGCAGCACAATGCCTTTCGTTCACCCGGAGCCGCCTCTATGGAAGTGTTGCGTAGCAGCCCCCGCAAGGTGGATTACTTTTACGAGCAGTATTCCCGAATGCACCGCCACCTCTTCCCCCATCCGGAGTACGTGGAAGAAGACAACATCCACAAAATGAGTGAGATGAGCTTCGTGTTTCTGTGCCTCGACAAAGGCGCTGCCAAACAGGGAATTGTCAGGTATCTGGAAACTGTAGGTATCTCGTTTGTTGACGTGGGTATGGGCGTGTACCTGAATGCGGCTGCCAATGCTTTGGGCGGGATTGTTCGGGTAACGACCAGCACTCCGCAGCAACGTCAGCACGTGCATGACAGCCAGCGCATCTCGTTTGGCGACGCAGCTGGCGGTAACGAGTACCAGCAGAACATTCAGATTGCCGACCTCAATGCCCTAAACGCTGCGTTGGCAGTTATCAAATGGAAGAAGCTATGCGGTTTCTACCTGGACTTGGAAAAAGAGCACCATAGCACCTACACCATCGACGGCAATTCCACCCTTAACGAAGACCTGCTCCATGAAACTGCCACAAAGATTGGAACCTGAATTTGTTGAGTTTATTCCCAGCCAAATTGAGGACGGCAAGCTATACGTATCCATGCGGTACGCCACAGTGGTGCATAACTGCTGTTGTGGCTGTGGAAACAAAGTGGTTACGCCTTTGACGCGGGATGATTGGAAACTCTCCTACAATGGAGAGAATGTTTGTATTTGCCCATCTATCGGCAATTGGAGCTTCCCTTGCCAATCTCACTACTGGATTCGTCGTGGTAATATCGAGTGGTACGGGAAGTGGAGTGCAGAAGAAATTGCTGCGGGTCGCCAATTAGACCGCAAAAGGAAGCAAAAGCGCCATACGCCACCTCGTCAAACAGAAGTTCCTGAGCTGATGGTATTGAACTTAGAAATACCTCTTCCTGTGTACTCAGTCAATTGGTGGGGTAGGTTGAAACAAAAGCTAAAGAACGTATTCTAGTGACCTAACCGTCCGCAATCACACAGCCCTGACCTCATCGGCCGGGGCTGTGTATTGAGAGTCTATAGGATATTTAATCTCACACAGAGCGACCAAAACATGCTGGTGCAAAGCTCAAATACGCATTTATATTAAAGGTATTCGGCCCTAAGTATCATCTAAAGACCTAATTTCTGAGCCGCGTTGTGCTGGCGCACGTTGTCTAGTCGGGTATAACGGCGAATCATCTCCGACGTCTTGTGCTTGGTCTGATTCATCACCTCGCTATCATCGGCCCCGTTGAGCTTGGCCACCGTCACAAATGAGGCCCGCAGAGAATGGGCCGTAAACTTCAGCCCCAAGTGCCGCTGCACTATTTTGTTGAGGTGGACATCGGTCAGCCGGCGGTCGGTGAGTCGGCTGCCCTTGCGAAACGAGACCAGAATGGGCCCCGAGGTGCGCTCCAGCAATCGCAGCCACGACTGTAGCGTGCGAATGGGGCAAAGCGCCGGGTCGGGCGAGTAGAATATGGCCTTTTCTTCCGCTTCCCCTAGTTGGTTGGTCTTGCTGCGCTTCAGGTTGATGGTCAGTCCATCTTCTGAAAACGTCAAGTCGTCCAGGTCCAGGGCCGACAGTTCGGACCGGCGGAATGCCCCGGTGAAGCCCAGCAACAAAATGGCCCGGTCGCGCAGGCCGGCCACGGTTTTGGTGTCCAGGCCCCGCACTAGCCGCTTGAGTTGCGCCAGCGAAAACGCCGGGGCCTGCTTCTGGCGGATGCCGTGCACGCGCCGCACGCCGTCCATGAAAATCTTGAACTGCTTATCGTCCGTGGGCGACGCGACGCCGCGCACGGCGTGGGCCTTGCTGATGGCCGCGTAGTGCCGCTCGATGGTGGCGACTTTCTTGCCGGCCTCGGCCAGGCTGGTCACGAAGCCCACGAGCGCGTCGACCGACGCGGGCAATACTTCGAAGCCCTGGGCGGCGCACCAGGCACCGAACCGCCGCAGGTCGGCGGCATAGGCCCGCGCCGTATTGGCCGCGCCCGACAGGCCGGCCTCCACGTAGCGGGCGGCCGCGCCGGTGTGGTGGGCCAGGCCGTGGCCGACGGCATGCAAGCTCAGCGCGTCGGGCTTTTCCATGTAGCGTATATATAAAGGAGTAGGGCGCCGTTTTTGGGTGCGGCGGCAAGATAGCACATAGGTAGTGATAACTAAGACTTATCATACCTTATTTGAAATTGGGAGGTCGCGCTAGACCTTGCTAATCGATACCTATTATCTGGTCAAACCGTACGCACATGCTCGTCGGTGCAGGTGTGCTGAGCAGCGAGTACGCTCCAGGTTTACAGCAGCCGCAGCTGGACTTCGTCGTTGGCTTCCTCAAACGCGTTGCTGGCGGTGAATTGAGCCTTTAGCAACTCGTAGGAGTCGGGCTGCAGACTTCCCACAAAAGCTTGTGCTTTTATCATCATGCGCAGGTACAGACCGGGGTCCCGCTAGCGGCTGAGCCGGCGCATGGCCAGCAGGTAGTCCTGCCGGGAAACCGTGGGGATGATGATGCGGCAGCGCCCGCCGCTCACCAGCTCGGCGTTCATCATGATGCGGGCCAGCCGGCCGTTGCCGTCGTCAAAGGGGTGCACTTCACTGACTAGGAACATCATCATCATGGCCCGCCCCAGCGGGTGCCCGATGCTTTGATAGAGGTCGTAGCCCTGGCGCAGGGTGCCGCGCACCAGCGCGGGTTCCACAAAGCTGGTAGTGCCTGCTTCGTTGGCCCGCTCTTTCCATTGCCCGGGGCGTTTGTCCGGCCGGCCCGCCATGAGCGCAAGGTGCCGCTGCTGCAGCAGCGCCAGGAAATGGTCGGCACTCGTGGGCACCTGCCGCATCTCGACGGGGTTGCCCACCAGGTGGTAGGTGCCCAGCACGTCTTGAGAGTCCGCGTGGCGGTTGGCCAGGGGTTGGTTGAGCGAAACCATCTGGTGGGCCTCGTCCACTTGAAAGACGGTCCCCTCGATGAAGTTGGAGAAGTAGGCTTCAAAAAAGGCGAGGTCGTAATACGCCGGCGCCACCGGGGCGGGGTCGGGCACGTCGGGCAGCACCGCCTGCTGAACGGCCGTCAGGAGCGTGGTAAACAAGGCCACGCGGTCCGGGTCGTAGGGCCAGCCCGTGGCCCGGGCCCGGGCCACGGGCGAGGTTAGCAGCTTGCTGGGGTGCGTGACCAGCAGGGCCCCGATGATGTCGCGCAGCTGGGCAAACTCGTTTTCCCAGCCCAGCGCCTGCGCCACCGCGCGTGCCTCGTCGCGCAGGTCGTTGAGGCCGGCTTCGCCCCGGGTGCGCAGGATGCTCTCAAGCCTTTCCTCCACGGCCGCCACGGGCAAGGACTTGCTGATGCCGCTGCGGGTGCGGCCCGGCTGCAGGTTTTCCAGCAGGGCCCGCGGCTCGGAGGCGAAATACAGACGCAGTCCACCGAAAGGCCGGTCGCCGGGCTGGGCGTCGGGGCCTTCCAGCAGGTGCACTACCAGGCCCGGCAGGGTAATTTTCTTGGTGTACTTATACGTCAGAAAAATGTGGCCCTCGAGTGTCGGCTGCGCTTCGATGCCAGAACGATGGCTCAAGACCGCCTCCGGGAACAGCTGGCCCAGCACCAACACGAAGTGCCGCCGGATGATGGCGGCCGGGTCGCTGGTCAGGTCAGAGGCATAGACCCGTGGAGCTATTTCCCGCAGCTGCCCGTCCCGGCGTGCCTGCAGGATACGTTTGCTGGCCGCTTTGTCAGAAGTCGCAAAAACAAGGGCCGGCCAAGTGGAGGTTTTTTCCATTAAGGAGGAATAGCCACCAATTTAGGTGAACTATTTTCCAATAATACGCTAATTGCAGCGAATATTTTCCATTAAGCGCGTTCGATACCAGTCATTCGAGGTAATTTCTCCCAATAAGATTCTTAATACTCCTCCACAAATGACCCATGAGAGCATCAAAAGGTGTGGGGCATTTGCGGTCACGAAGGAGAGCATCAAAAAGTGTGGGGCAGTCCGATTATATGGTTAATCAATAGAGGTTCCGGATTGGAAAATTAGTTGCTCTAGCGGTGCTTGGATTGACCAGCGAAACGACTGCCCCACACTTTTTGAAGCTCTCCAGGATTGCACCGGCCGCCAGTGGCTGGGGTAGGGCCGGGCAAAGGCATTAATTTCAAGCAGGACCGCGCCCGCCCGCAGTTGGGGCAGCAAAGCCGCCGGGTCGTGAGCCGTGGGAAAGCGGTGCGCTGTTTTGCGGAAGTGGCTGCCGCGCACGGTGCCGGGGGCCGTGGGGTCCGGCGCCAGGTCCTGGGTAATGTGCCGGGCCGCGTCATCCATCAGCTTTTTGATGCGGTTGCGGCTCCAGCCGTCCGTGCCGGCGATGGCCAGGTCGACATCCTCGGAGAAGCGCGCAATCAGTCCGTACGCCTTGGACAGGGCGGTGCCGCCCTTGAACACCACCTGTTTCCGGTAGGGAGAGGCCGCGAGCGCCCGCAGCACGTAGCTCACCCAATAATCCTTCTCGACCAGAACGGGGGCCAGTTGCAGCTGTTGGGCGGTCGCCGCGATGGCCTCCGCGAACGCGGCCGGGTCGTGGTGCAGCGTCATCGGATGGACCAGGCGGTGCGGTTGGGGAGGGCGGCGGCGCTCAGGCCCAGGCGGTAAGTCGTCAGCGGGTTGAGCGTGGCCCGCAGCCGCGCCGCGCCGGCCGGGTCGGGCAGGTTCTCCAGCAGGGCTCCGAGCAAGGCCCGGGCCCGGGGCGGGGCTTGGCGCAGGGCCAGTACCGTGAGCCGCCGCCGTCGTGCTGCTGGCCAGCGGCATAGCTCTCCAGCGATGCGGCCCACCACCTGGTCGGGTCGGGCATCGGGGATGTGGCTGACATCGCGGAGTACTTCCAGCCACTGCAACAG
>JALYUI010000479.1 GCA_030853845.1 Bacteroidota bacterium
GTGTCAGGGGACTCGCTTATTTCTTGGGGTTAGCTTTTTCGGCAGCGGCTCGTCCCCCGGTGCGTTGGGTGTGTCCTTATTGGGGTCTTTTAAAAGAGGTGAGTAAGCCTTATCGACTCGACCCACAACTTAAAAACGTCGCAACGTTTACCAGGTCCCGAGCAGTTGTTTGTTCCTCATTAAGCCTCAGGAGGACGAACGGCTCGGTGCAAGTAGGGCAGTAAGCAAAGTATTTTTCGCCACCATATCTGACCAATAGCTTTCGCGTTGTACCATTGTCCTGGTTAGTGTCGCCAAGCGATATTTTCCCCGTTTGGTTTGCACCTCCTCGCCAACGACGGACCCGCAGACGCCTGCCGACGATGGACATGTCGGCTGCGGCACGGGGGGGCACTTGGTGCTCCCTGCGTATTTGCCCGTGGCAGCTTCCACCTGCCCCACCGTAGCGGTTTTGTGTCATATTAGCATTCTGCTCATGCCAGTTTCCGCGTATTACGCCGCTGCCGCCCGGCACCTCGTTGCCGCCCAGGCGGCGGTGGCCCGCCATACGGCCGTTTCAGGTAGCTGGCAGGTGAGCGATATCACCGACGACGAAGGCCACCAGTACGTGGATTTGGTGATGGAAGGGGGAGGAGTATTGGGCATCGCCTTGGCGGGCTACGTGTACGTGCTCGAACAGCTAGGGGTGCGCTTTTTGCAATTGGGCCGTACCTCGGCCGGCTCCATCAATGCCCTGCTCATGGCAGCGGCTGGCCCTGTGCAGATGGCCAAAACCGACTGGCTGCTGGAGCGGCTGAGTGCCCAGAATCTACAGGATTTTGTGGACGGCGACGACGATGCGCGCGATTTCGTGCGGGTGCTCGTGGCCAACGGCCGGGGCTTGAGCTACCTTTGGAAAGGGGCTCAGGTGCTCGACAACCTCAAGCAGGACTTTGGCCTGAATCCCGGCGAGGTGTTCCACGACTGGCTGCGCCAGCTGCTCAACGAGCAGGGCATTCGCACGCTGCGTGCGGCCGATGGCCTGCGGCGACGTGATGGGTCCGTGTACGCTCCAGACCATCCCATCCGCCTGGCGGTGGTCACAGCCGACATCACAACTGAATACAAGGTCATATTCCCCGAGGTGGCCGGCCTCTACTACCAGGCCCCCGACGAGGTACACCCGGCCGATTTCGTGCGGGCCTCGATGGCCATTCCCGGATTTTTCACGCCCTTCCGGGTGTACGACCTGCCGCAGGCGGGTGAAGCCAGCAGGCCCGAATGGGAAGAAACCACCGGCTACCGGGGGCCAGTGCCGGCCGAGGCGTTGTTCATCGACGGGGGCATCCTCTCCAACTTCCCCATCGACCTATTTCACCAGCACTTTAGGGTGCCGGCCTGCCCGACGTTTGGCATCAAGTTGGGTCTGAGTCGCACCAGGGCCAACCGCACCGAGAAGTTCACCCAACTGCTGGGCCACATCTTCGACACCACGCGGCACGGGCACGACTACGACTTCATCGCCCGCAACCCTGACTTCCGGCACTTGGTGAGCTACGCCAACACCGAACGCTTCAATTGGCTGGACTTTTCGCTCAATGACGCCACCAAGCAGGACTTGTTTGCCGAGGGGGCCCGAGCCGCCGCCGACTTTGTGGAGCACTTCGATTGGGCGGGCTACCAGGAAGTGCGCCGCCAGCTCATCACCGCCTACCAGGTCACCGATGCCGTGCGTCCCATTACCGTCATCACTTAGCCCTAACACTAACATAGGAAAGTTACTCCGTCAGCCTTACTCACGTTTTCACCACCTTTCCCCCGCATGGCCAGTCAATATCAGGTTATCCCCTTAGAAGCCAACCTGCGCTCGCAGCCGCTGCTGGTGACCAAAACCATCCTGGCTCGGCTGCGGCAAGGGCAGCGGGTAGAGGAGGTGCCTGTTACCCCGCCGCCGCCCGCAGGCTGGCGACGAGTGCGAACCGACCTGCAAGGCACGCCGGTGGAAGGCTACGTGAAGGCGTTTCTACTAAAAAAAGTAGTATCCCCCCCGATGCCGCCCTTGCCGGTGCTGCCCAACATCCCCGAAGCCCGCCTGCGCAGCTCCGACCCGGTGCGCCGCAACCAAAAGGGGGATGGCACGCGGGTGTACGACCTGACCGAACCCCACCAGCCCGGCCGTTCTGGTCCCACCCCCGCCGACCGGGCCCAGCAGCTCGGGGCCATCCTGGCCTACCTGCACGTTAGCCAGTCGGCCCGGTATGCCGCCGGGGCTGGCAAAACCTACTGCAACATCTACGCCCACGACTATGCCCACTTGGCCGGCGCTTACGTGCCGCGCGTGTGGTGGACGCGCAAGGCTCTTGTGGCGCTAGCGGCGGGCCAGTCGGTACACCCGGCCTACGGCACCACCGTGCAGGAACTCAACGCCAATAGTCTTTACAACTGGTTCGAGGAGTTTGGGCCGGATTTTGGGTGGCAACGGTCCGTAGACCCGACGGAGCTACAGAACGCCGCCAATGCCGGCCAAGTGTGCCTCATCAGCGGCCAACGCCGGGACCTGAATACGGCGGGTCACATCTGCGCTGTGGTACCCGAAACGCCCCAGCACCGCGCGGCGCGGCAGGGCGGGCGGGTGACTACGCCGCTCATGAGCCAGGCCGGGGCGCGCAACTTCGAATACGGCGGCCGGGTCTGGTGGACCGGCGCGCAGTTCGCCCGCTTTGCCTTCTGGTTTCACGCTTGAAGAAATGAATAACCTTCGGGCAAATGGTGCGTCTTCGTCTCGTAAGAACTGACGCAGGGCCAGTTGCCCGCAACGCGCGGCGACGCGCGGAAAGGCAGGTGCCCGGTGCGAGCCGGGGGAGCCAGCGTTAGCCCCTTATGCAATGGGCAGTTCCGGCCGTGCTGATTACGTCCCGCTGGCTTCCAGCGAGGCTTTTTTGGTTTGCATAAGTATCAAGGATAGTGCCCGGATTTGGGGATGGTATCGCCGGGGATATGCACCCCGCGGTAATAAAGGGAGCCTTTAACACGAGCAAAATCAGGGTCATGCAGAAAATGAACTTCATCCACGCGGCCAAGTGCAAAGAAATAAGTTTGGCCTGGGTAAGACAGGTAGGGGTCTGTGTAAATAAAACGTTTATCCACCCAATAATTGGAAGTGTGGTTTACTCGCCGGAAAGTAGGCACATCTAACAATTTTCTCAAGCGGTAGCAGCTGTCCCCGTTGAAAAATGTCCATACGTACTGCTCAAAATTGTGTCGAGGTTCAAATGTTCGATTTTCGTGAGCTTCACGGTAAGGTAGCCGAATGAACATTTCTCCAGCATTGTTTTTAAAAAGTACGCTGTCCTCTATGCCAACAGGTAATAGGTCTCCGCTTATTTGAGAAGAGCGGGAGTGGCAGGCAGATGCAACTACCAAAATGACCAAACATGCTATTTTCGTTGAATTTTCCACAGTCTGGTGGTATGTTTAGAAAAATGGTCTTTCCGATGTCCCATCCCCTTGAAGCTGTGGGCAAAGGTCCAACTAGTCTGTTGTCGCATGCCTTCCATGATTCCGGCCATTGGGCCGTAAGCGTTTGTCTTGCCCATATCGTCATCCCAAATTTCAAATTCGGGACTGGCTGGTTTTGAATTATCTATGAATAATATTAGGGTATGGTAATTATCCGTAAGTGTTAAATAATATATGTGATATCCTAATGTCTTGAGAGCTGTGCTTTCAAAATATTCTATTAAAGTTTTTTTCCTTCCGAGTTTGATAACTTTGTTCTTTACTTCTTTGAATGCATCCGGGTTGTCAATCATTTTATACAATTCTTTAGTGTCTATAATGTAA
>JALYUI010000509.1 GCA_030853845.1 Bacteroidota bacterium
TCGATGCGCTGGGCCGCGTGGTGCGCACCCAGACCCTGCCCGCCCAGGGCGCGGCGGCCCACCAGCTCTCGCTGGCCGAGCTGGCCACCGGCGTCTACACCCTGCACCTGGCTACTTCGGCCGGCGTGCTGGTCAAGAAACTGGTGGTGGAGTAAGGCTGTTGAGCAGGGGCCGCTCGTGCGATGCGAGCGGCCCCCAACAGCCCGGTTTATGGTTCGACTATTTCTCTTAAATAAAAATGTTTAAATACTTCATTTTTACCTCAGCCCTGCTGCTAGCCCTAGGGGCCAAAGCCCAGGCCCCCGCTGATGGCGGCCCGGCTCCCACCGGCCCCACGGCCATCCCGCTCGACGGCGGTGCCTCACTGCTGCTGGCCGGCGGCTTGGCTTACGGCCTGCGGCGCCTGCGCCGTAAGCGCCGCAACAAGTAGCCAGCCTTCTGCCGGTCAGGCAGCAGCTCATTACTATCAGCGTTCCACTGCTCCCCGGCGGTGGAACGCTTTTTTTGGCGCTGCCGGAACCGGGCGGGGTTACTTTTGCGCGACCGGCGGGGTTTCAAAGAACCTGGGCCAGGTGCCGGGCCTGACGAGCTCATGATGCCAGCCAGGCCAGCCCGCCGACAAAACAGCCCTGTAGGCGGCTGGGTAGTCAACCGCTCATCTTCCATTTAATTTCTCTCCTTCCATGATTCGACTCATTGGCCTTTCCGGCCGCCGGGGCAGCGGCAAGGACACCGTAGCGCAACTCATCCGCCAACTCCAGCCCGAGCGCCTCTGGCACATCCGCTCCTTCGGCGATTCCATCAAGGGCGTGTGCGCCGCTCTCTCGGGCGAGGATGTGACCCCTTATTATTCCCAGGAAGGCAAGGCCGAACGGGTGCCCGCCTTCGGCCGGACCCGGGGCGAGCTGCTGCAACAGGTGGGCAGCGCCCTGCGCGCCTGGGAGCCGCTGGTCTGGGTCGATGCCTTCTTTGCTGGCCTGCCCGCCGATGCCTTCGTGCTGGTGCCCGACGTGCGCTTTGCCAACGAGGCCGACCCCATCCGCGCCCGCGGCGGCCTGATGCTACGCATCGAAGGCGACCCGCTGCACCAGCGCGGCGACGGCACCCGCGACGACGACCACCCCAGCGAAACGGCGATGGACGACTACGCCCACTTCGACGCCACCCTGCCCAACACCGGCTCACTCGACGACCTTACCCAGCAGGTGCGCGAGCTGCTGAAGCGGCTATAGCAGCTTTTGGAACGGCATTCCGCAACGGCTGGGTGGCATTCCGCAACGGCTGGGTGGCATTCCGCACCGGCTGGACGGCATTCGGCAACGGCTGGACGGCATTTGGCAACGGCTGGACAGTATTCGGCAACGACCGGACGGCATTCGGCAACGGCTGGACGGCATTCCGCAACAGCAAAACCGTATTCGGTAACGGCAGAGCGGCATACGGCAACGGCAAAACCTGATTCGGCATCAATGAAACAGCACTCGGTAACGACAAAACGCTATTCCGCATTTCCATGCTATTGCATCTCCACGGCCTGGCTGGGCGGTCAAAAAGAATTCACGCATTCCGTTTTCGCGAAGTAGTCGCCGAGCCGGCGGGTCGGGTTCCGCAGCAACATCACCACTTCCACGGGCCAGAGCACGATGGTAAGGTTGCGCAACATGCACCGAATGGGACTGGCTGTGATACCAGCCGGGTGGTCTACAACTGCCAGCCCCAGAATCCTTTTCGCCAGGCTGCGGCCTTGCAAGCAGTCTTTATTCAGATACATAAACCCCGCAATTGATATTCCCAACCATTCTATTGATGTCAGCTTGTCGATAAGCATGGCGATGGGTACGCCAACCAGACTGAGGATGCAATGGTCCAGAAAAGCGGAAAGCAGGCGTTTACGGCGGGTCATGGGCTTCGATGCTACTGCAAAGTTGGGGCCGCCATCGCCAAAGCAATGCCCCCGTAACGCCCTGCTTTGTTAGATGCGGCCGCAGCAACCGAAGCCATACTAGCGCCTCAGCTACCTTTGCCCCATTCCCATCCGAAACCCCCTCTCAAACTAACCCGAACCCTATGGCCACCGGCTTTTTCAACGTACCCGTCCCCATCAACGAACCCGTCAAAGGCTACGCGCCCGGCTCGCCCGAGAAGCTGGAACTCCAGCAGCAGCTTAAGCATCTGAAGAACCTGGAGCTGGACATTCCCATGCACATCGGCGGGCAGGAAGTGCGCACCGGCAACACCCAGCGCATCAGCCCGCCCCACGACCATCAGCGCTCCCTTGGCCACTTCCACGCCGGCGACACAACCCACGTCACGCAGGCCATTGAGGCCGCCCTGGCTGCCCGCCCGGCTTGGGTTGCCCTGCCCTGGGAGCACCGCGCCGCTATTTTCCTGAAAGCCGCCGACCTGCTGGCCGGCCCCTACCGCGCCCGCATCAACGCGGCCACCATGCTGGGCCAGAGCAAGAATGCCTTCCAGGCCGAAATCGACGCCGCCTGCGAGCTGATTGACTTCTTCCGCTTTAACGTACACTTCATGCAGGAAATCTACGGGCAGCAGCCCCAGAGCCTGCCCGGTATGTGGAACCGCCTGGAGCACCGCCCCCTCGAAGGCTTCGTGTTCGCCCTCACGCCGTTCAACTTCACCTCCATTGCCGGTAACCTGCCCTCCTCGGCGGCCATGATGGGCAACGTGGTGGTGTGGAAGCCCGCCAACACCCAGATTTATTCGGCCCAGGTGCTGATGGAGCTGTTCAAGGAAGCCGGCGTACCCGACGGCGTCATCAACCTCGTGTACGTGGACGGCCCCACGGCCGGCGACGTCATCTTCGCTCACCCCGACTTTGCCGGCATCCACTTCACCGGCTCCACGGGCGTGTTCCAGAACATCTGGAAAACCATTGGCCAGAACATCCACCTCTACAAGTCCTACCCGCGCATCGTGGGCGAAACCGGCGGCAAGGACTTCATCGTGGCCCACCGCTCGGCTCAGGCCAAGGCGGTGGCCGTGGGCATCACGCGCGGCGCGTTCGAGTACCAGGGGCAGAAGTGCTCGGCCGCCTCGCGGGTGTACCTGCCCAGCAACTTGGCCGATGAAATCCTGGGCTACGTGAAGGAAGACCTCGCCTCATTCAAAATGGGCGACGTGGAGGACTTCGGCAACTTCATTAATGCCGTAATTGACGAGAAGTCGTTCGACAAGCTCGCCAAATACATCGACGGCGCGAAGGCCGACGCCAATGCCGAAATTATCGCCGGCGGCGGCTACGACAAGTCAAAAGGCTATTTCATCGAGCCCACCGTCATCCTGGCTAAAGACCCGAAGTACGTGACCATGTGCGAGGAGCTGTTCGGCCCCGTGGTGACGGTGCACGTGTACGACGCCGACAAGTTCGAGGAAGCCCTCACGCTGGTGGACACCACCTCGCCCTACGCCCTCACCGGGGCCGTGTTCGCGCAGGACCGCTACGCCATCGACCAAGCCTCGAAGGCGCTGGCCAACGCGGCCGGCAACTTCTACATCAACGACAAGCCCACCGGGGCCGTGGTGGGCCAGCAGCCCTTCGGCGGGGCCCGCGCCTCCGGCACCAACGACAAAGCCGGCTCTATGCTGAACCTGCTGCGCTGGGTGTCGCCCCGCGCCATCAAGGAAACCTTCGTGCCGGTGACGGACTACCGCTACCCCTTCCTCGGAGCCGCCCCGGCCGAGGACCTGAACCGCGATAAGGGCCTGTAGTAACCGAAACGGCCCGCTTCTCCGGAAGCGGGCCGTTTTTTATGGCTGATGACTGACGATTGCCTGTGCTGCGCTTTACTGCCGAGGGCGGTCGGCGTAATCCAGGTCTTCCGAATCAAATCTCACAGTCATCTGCGTGATGCTGGTGTCTTCGTAAATGTCCTGCAAGTGCAGCGTCAGCTCCAGCTCAGGAATGGCTATTTCATCGGTGAATAAGACCAGCGGGGTAAATGACCACACGCCGCTTTCCTCGCGCCGGTACCACTCCACGAGGCAGGTATATTGCGATACCAGCAGGTAATGCCGCAACGAGGGAATTTGCTTGTACTGGTTAAATTTCCAGCTCCGGTCGCGTGTCTGGGTCGATTTAGATAAAACTTCAATCAGCAAAACGGGAGAAGTTATCCTGCACTCAGCGAGTAAGTCCGTGGGATTACAGGTCACCATTATATCTGGATAGTTGTAATAGCGGCCTTTCCCGACAGCCAGCTGCACGCTCTCGAAGAAGGCCCGGCAAGGCCGCCCGCGCAGGGCTGACCGCAAGGCTGAATAGCAATTGCCAATCAGCAGGTTGTGCATAGTCGTCCCGCCGGCCATCGCAAACACTTCGCCCTCGAAAAATTCGTGGCGCAGGTCGCTTTGCTCCTCTAAAGCGAAATATTCTTCCACCGTGTAGCGGTGCGGTTGTGGCTCGGCTTGTGCCATGGCATCGTTGGTTTCTCTCCAAATATAAGCCTGGCCGCCCTTCGTGGTGTCCCGGCCTTACGCCGCTTCCGGCCCCAGCTGCGAGTGAATGGCCCGAATCTCGCCGCGGTCGATGGGTTTGTGAATGAGGCCCGCCACGAGCGGGTAGTGGCGCGACTTTTCCAGGTCGCTCAGGGCCAGCGACGAGGTCAGGATGTAGATGTGGCAATTGTCGCGCAGCTTGGCTTCGTACGGAGCCAGGGCATCCAGAAACTGCCAGCCGTTCATCAGGGGCATGTTCAGGTCGAGAAACACCACTTCGGGCAGCATGTCGGGGGCGCTGTTGATGAGCTTTTCCAGCGCCGCTTCGGCCGTCTGAAACTTGCTGATGGATTGGGCAAAGCCTTCGGCCCGCAACAGCTGCTCGGTGAGGTAGATGCCGATATTGTCGTCGTCAATTAAGTAGGTTTTCATCGGCAGGAGGCCAAAAGGAGAGTGTGAAGCGGGCACCATCGTCGGGCTGGCTGCGCACGGCCACCCGGCCGCCCATGGCCTCGGTGTGCGCCCGCACCAGGTACAGCCCAATGCCCCGCCCGGATTTATCCGGATGGAAGCGACGGTAAAGATGGAAGATTTCGTCGCCGATGCGCGCCTGGTCGAAGCCCACGCCGTTGTCTTCGACGGTAATAGTAGTGCCATCCGGCCCGCTGGCCGCCCCAAAGCGCACCCGCAGCGGGCGCGCGGCGGCCCGGTACTTGATGGCGTTGGACAGCAGGTTGTGGAAGATGCTGTGGAAGTAGGCCCGGCTGCCGGGCAGCCGCAGCGCCTCCGGGATGGCAATATCGAGTTGGCCCCCGACGGCTTGCAGGGTTTCCCGCAGGTTTTCGGCGGCCTGGCGGCTCACCTCGGCCACGGGCACGGGCTCGGGGTAGTAGCCGTCGGCATCGCGCAGCGCGAGCACGTCGTTCATGTCGGTCAGCACCTGGTCGAGCTGGCGCAGGCTGGTATGCAGGTTGCCGAGCGAAGTATCAAATACCTCCGAATGCTTATCTACCTGGGCCAGCAGCGCACTGAACCCCAGGGCATTGGCCAACGGTGCCCGCAGGTTGTGCGACACCATGTAGGCAAATTGCTGGAGGTCGGCGTTCTGGTTGGTCAGCTGCTCGGTGAGGCGCTGCTGCTCGGCGGCGGCCCGCTGGCGGGCCGTAATATCCTGCATGGCCCCAATCATGCGCACGGGCTGGCCAGTCGCATCGCGCAGCAGGTAGCCGCGGTCGAACACGAAAGCCCAGCTGCCATCGGCCCGCCGGAAGCGGTATTCTTCCTGCCAGTACAGTTCCTGGGTTTCGAGCATTTTCCGCCGCAGGCCCTCCACCACGCGGGAGCGGTCGGCCGGATGCACGTACACGGCCCATTCCTGGAACGGCGCGGGGTTTTGCGTAATGCTATGGCCGAACAGCTCCTCAAACCCCTCCCCCCAGTACAGCATATCCGTTGCCACGGCCCATTCGTAGATGGCATCGGTGGTGGCCTTCAGGGCGTAGCTGAACCGCTCGTTGCTGCGGCGCAGGTCTTCCTCAATGCACTTCTGGGCCGTCAGGTCGTGCACGATGCCCACCAGCTGCTGGCCGCCCCGCGCATTCTGCACCGGAGCAATGCAGACCTCGCCGACAACGCGGCCACTGGGGTAATCGGTGGTTTCCTGCCACTTCACCTGCTCGCCGGTGGCCACGGCCTCGTCGTACTTCTGTAGCACCAGGCTTAGGGAGGGCTCCGGAATCACCTCATCCACGTAGCGGCCAACCACCTGCTGGGGGTCCAGGCCGGTGCTTTTTTTGAACGCGCGGTTGGCAAACGTAAACCGGTAGCGGTGGTCAGCCTCCAGGTCGAGGGCAAACGTCACGTCCGAAATCGAGTTGAAGAACAACGACAGCTGCCGTTCCCGCTCTACCAAATCCATCAGCACGCCATCATCCTGAGGCAGGCTCACATTCAGCAGCCGGGCCAGGCCCCACACGCCATTCGAGCCGCCCATATCGGTTAGCACCGGTCCCAGCCGCAGGCGCAGCTCGCGCGGGCCGTCGGGGCCGGGCACCCAGGCAGTGGTCCGCAATATCTCCCCGGCGGCGGCCCGGGCCAGCAGGGGCTCCAGCAGGTCGGCCTCGCCGGGGCTCAGGCAGTCGAACAGCGGCGTGCCGGGCAATGCTGCCGCCGGCCGGCCCAGCAGGTCGGCCAGATGCCCGTTGGACCGCCAGATGATGCCAGCGTGGTCGAGTACGAATACTGCTTCGGCGCTTTGCTCGAACAACGCACTCCCCGACTCGTTGGCTAGGTTTAGCATAAGTGGCGCATCAGGCGGGCAACAATGCCGTGGCGGGCGCACCCGGCGGCCTAAAGGAAGCACATAAGTCCGACATTCTGACCGGCGGCCCGGGTAACGCTACGAGCCGGCACTGTGCCGCTCTGGCTGGCCTCGCGGCAGCGGCCCGGCCCCAACATTGCGCCCCAACCCGGCGGGCGCTACCTTTGCCCCTCAGTGCCCATGAGGCCTGTTCGCTATACTCCTGACTACTATGTACCTGGCCCTGACAGCTGCTAATTATCAGCCCTCCGATTACCTCCCGATTGTCATTCAGTTCGGCCTGGCGCTGGCTTTTGTGGCGTTTGCCATGATTGTTTCGCACCTGGTAGGTCCCAAACGCCACAGCAAAGTGAAGGACGCTTCCTTCGAGTGCGGCATTGAGTCGGTGGGCAACGCCCGTACCCCTATTTCGGTGAAATACTTCCTCACGGCTATCGTATTCGTGCTCTTCGATGTCGAGGTTATCTTCATGTACCCCTGGGCCGTGAACTTCCGCGCCCTGGGCCGGGCCGGGTTCATCGAGATGCTGCTGTTTATGGCGCTGCTGCTGGCCGGCTTCTTCTACATCGTCAAAAAGGGCATTCTGCGCTGGAATGAGGAACCCGAGCGCCAAACTTTCGTTGCTACGCCGGTGTTGGAAAACCGGACTGCCCAAGTATCGAAGGCCGCCTGATTTCGATGAGCAGCTGGCAATGAACAATGAACAATTTTTCGGGTGTGTACTGCCTCAGGCACCCCGGATGATGTTTGACTCATTCGTTATTGCTCATTACTCATTGTTCATTGTTAATTGACTCATGGCTGATAACCGAGTTCCTGAAATTAAAACCGTCGAAGCGCCCGAGGGCGTGGAAGGTGCCGGCTTCTTCGCTACTTCGCTGGAAAAGGTGGTGGGCATGGCCCGCGCCAACTCGCTCTGGCCCCTGCCCTTCGCTACCTCGTGCTGCGGCATTGAGTTCATGGCCACCATGGGCTCGCACTACGATATTTCGCGCTTCGGCTCCGAGCGTCCCAGCTTCTCGCCCCGCCAGGCCGATTTGCTGATGGTGATGGGCACCATCGCTAAGAAAATGGCCCCCATCGTGAAGCAGGTATACGAGCAGATGGCCGAACCCCGCTGGGTGCTGGCCATGGGGGCCTGCGCCTGCTCGGGCGGCATTTTCGACTCCTACTCGGTACTGCAAGGCATCGACCGCATTATCCCGGTCGACGTGTACGTGCCCGGCTGCCCGCCCCGCCCCGAGCAGGTCATCGACGGCCTGATGCGCGTGCAGGACCTGGCCCGCAATGAATCGTTCCGCCGCCGCAATGCCCCCGAATACCAGGCATTGCTGGCGTCTTACAACATCAAGTAAGTTGCTGGTTGCTTGTTTCTGGTTTCTGGTTGTTAAAGGCCGGAATTGGTAGCGAATAACCAGAAACAAGTAACCAGAAACCAGAAACTCAGTTCCGCTGATGGCTTTAGAAACTGCCGCTGCTCCCGAAACGCCAACGCCCGAAGCGCCCGTTGCCGAAGACCCGATAAAGGCCCAGAATGCGCAGGTGCTGGCATTGCTCACCCGTTTGTTTGGCGCGGACACCTTCACCGATGTGCACGAGCCCTACGGCCTGCTCACGGCGACCACCACGCGGGAGCGCATCCACGAAATTATTGCCGGCCTGCAGCAGGACCAGGAACTGTAATTCCACTTTCTGACCACGATGTGCGGCATCAACTACCCCGAAAATTCGGGCCAGGAGCTGGGCATTATTTACCACCTGCACAGCCTGACAAAGAACATCCGGCTCCGCCTGAAAATCTTCTTCCCCGTGGCCGACCCGGTGGTGCCCACCCTCACCGACCTCTACAACAGCGCCAACTGGATGGAGCGCGAAGCTTACGATTTCTACGGCGTCATCT
>JALYUI010000513.1 GCA_030853845.1 Bacteroidota bacterium
GGCGGGTTCGGCAGAGGAACCGTCCTCACGAACCGGTGCCCCCTCTTTTTTGGAGAGGGGGTCAGGGGGTGAGGTTATGCCGGGGCCGTCCAGCGGCGCAGGAATTCCTGGCGGAAAGCGGCCCCGAGCGGTAGCGCCTGGCCCGCCACGGTGAGCAGGTTGCCTTCCAGTTGCTCGACCAGCCGCAGGGGCACGGCGTAGGACTTGTGCACCTGCATAAAATCGGTGGCCGGTAACTGGCTGAGCAGGTGACGAAAGGTGTCGGTGACTACGAGGCGGCCGGTATTGGTTTGCACCTTCACGTAGTTGCCGTAGGCTTCGAGCCAGCGGATGTCGGCTGGCAGTACGCGGTGGGTAGTGGTGCCGTCGCGCAGCAGCAGGGCGGCCGGGGCAGCAGGCACGGGCGCGGCCGGGACAGCGGCGGGCACCGCAGGTGCGACGGCACCAGGCGCAGCCGTGGGCAGCCGGGCCACGGCTTTGAGGAAGCGCGGCAGGCTGACGGGTTTCAGCAGGTAGTCGACCACGCCGAACTCGTAGCTTTCGAGCGCAAACTCGCTGTATGCGGTGGTGAGGATGGTGTGGGGCGGCCGGGGCAGGGCACGCAGCAGCTCCAGTCCGGTCATTTCGGGCATGTTGAGGTCGAGCAGCAGCACATCAACCTGGTTCTGGTGCAGGAAACTAAGAGCTTCGAGGGCGTTGTAGCACTGGCCCACCAGTTGCAGGTGGGCCACGCGGGCCACGTAGGCCTTCAGCACGTCGTGGGCCAGGGGCTCATCGTCGACAATCAAAACCCGCAAGGGAGAGGCTGGCTGGCTCATAGGTCGATGGTTAGGTCGGTCTGGAATTCGGTTTCGGTGGGGGCAGCGCGCAGCAGGTGGCGGCCGGGGTAGAGCAGGGCCAGGCGCTGGCGGGTGTTGGGCAGGCCGGTGCCGGTGCCGCCCTGCGTCTGGGCGGGCGGCGGCAGGGCGTTGCGGATGCTGAGACTGAGGCGCGGTCCGGCCAGCGCCAGGCGCAGGTGCACGAAGCTGCCGCTGGCCCGCCGCGTGCCGTAGGTGAAGGCGTTTTCGACCAGCGCCAGCAGCAGCAGCGGCGCGATGGTGCGGCCGGCGGCTTCATCGTCGGTGGGTAGCTCAACTTGCACCGGGCAGCGCGGGCCGAGGCGCATTTCCTGCAGTTGCGTATAACTCCGCAGGTAGTCGATTTCCTCGGCCAGGGGCACCTGGGCGCGGCGGGTGCTTTCGAGCTGGTGGCGCATGAGCTGGGCCAGGGCCAGCAGCAGGTCGGGGGTGCGCGAGCTTTGGGCCAGGCTCAAGGCGTAAAGGCTGTTGAGGGTGTTGAACAGAAAGTGCGGGTTCACCTGGGCTTCGAGCAGCCGCAGCTGCTGCTCCTGGGCCAGCAGCTGGGTGCGCTCGGCCTGCCGCCGCCCCACCACCGCACGCCACATAAACAGGAACGGCAGCGCCAGTAGTATCTGGAAGAAAATATTGAACCCCGGCAGAAACCACAGCTTGTTCGCAGAGGCAGCGGCTGCGGGCACCAGCCACCAGCCCAGCCCCCGGGTGGCGGCGTGCAGCACCACCGTCCAGCCCACTAAAGCGCCGAAATAGAATAAGTAGCGACCCCGGTCGAATAACCGGGGCACCAGCACAAGGTGGTTGCCATATACGCCCACCATCCAGGGCAGCAGGGCCACCACCAGCATGGCCAGCATATGCCCGCCGTAAGCTCCGATTTTCTGGGTGTGGTACGCCACCACGTACAGCGTCACGATGGGCAGCCAGGCCAGCACATCGCGCAAAACGCGCCGGGGCCAGAAGCGGGCAGTAGCAGCAGGGAAGTGGGGCAGCGTCATGGCGTACTTAGAAACCGGTTGCCATTTCCGGGCCGGACCGGAAATGGCCGGGAAATAAGCGCCACGAAGGTAGGCGCTTCCCTTTCCGGCCCGCAAACCAACCGGATGACCGTGGTTCGTCAGCGCCCGGCCTGCGAACGACTGCTTTTTTCGGGTGTTGGTCCGGTTCAGTTTCGGAGCCGGCCGGCGGGGCGGAATTTTGCCAGCAGAAATCGCCAACCGGCTTTTCCGCTGCCTCGCTTCCCCAACGCATCATCCCCCAACGCCATGAAACGCCTCTTCCTCTGCACTGCTACTTCCCTGTTGCTGGCCTCGGCCGCCGCCGCCCAAACGACGCCCACTGCTGCCGGCCTCTGGCAGGGCAGCCTTGCGGTGGCCCCTGGCAAAGAGCTGGCCGTATTCTTCGACTTGCAGGGCCCCGCCACGGCACTCACCGGCACCCTCACCGTGCCCCAGCAAACCAGCCAGAAGCTACCCTTAAGCAGCGTGGTGCTGCGCCAGGATAGCTTGTTGCTGGCCAGCCAGGCTGTGCACGGCCGCTTCGCTGGCAAGTTTTCGGCCGATAGGCAGCAGGTAGTCGGCACCTGGTACCAGAGCGGGGCGCAGCTGTCCCTTACGCTGCGCCACGGCACTGAGCAGGCCCGCGCCGCCGCCGCACCGCGCCGCCCGCAGCTGCCCCAGGCCCCTTTCCCTTACCAAAGCCAGGACTTGACTTTCCCAAATAAAAAAGCGGGCTTCGACCTGGCCGGCACCCTCACACTGCCGGCCGGTAAGGGCCCGTTTCCGGCCGTAGTGCTCGTGACAGGCTCGGGCCCGCAGGACCGCAACGAAACCATCCTCGGCCACCAGCCTTTTCTAGTCATTGCCGACTACCTCACCCGCCGGGGCTTCGCCGTGCTGCGCTACGACGACCGCGGCGTGGGCCAGTCGAAAGGCATGTTCAAAGATGCCCTCACCACCGACTTCACCACCGATGCCCTGGCCGCCCTGGCCTACCTGCGCACCCGCCCCGACATCCGCCCCCACCAAGTAGCCTTGCTGGGCCACAGCGAAGGCGGCTTGGTGGTGTGGCAGGCGGCGGCCCAGCCCGGCGGCCCCGACCTGGCCGTGGCGCTGGCTGGCCCCGGC
>JALYUI010000578.1 GCA_030853845.1 Bacteroidota bacterium
CCCCACGGCCAGCGCCTTCGCCCTGAGCCGGGCCGCCGCCCTGCTGGCCGCCCCCACCGACGGCGGCCCGCGCCCGGCCGAGGCCCCGGCCACGGTGCTCATCTACAACCGTTTCCAGCAGCAGCACCAGTCGCTGATGCTGCTGGCCGCATGCTAGGTTTTACACGGCGCGGCCCCGCGAGTCTCACCCCCAGCCCCTCTCCCGAGGAGAGGGGAGCCGGACGACAAATAATGCTGCTTTGAAACCTGCCCTGACCTATCGCAACGCGCTGCTGGCGCTGGGGTTGGCCGTCGCCATTATCGCGGCGCTGTGGGCGCTGGCGGGCGCATCGCTCTGGTGGCTGGCGCTGCCGGCGGTGGCTTATGTGGCAGCAGCGGCCTACGGCTCGGCGCGGGTTAGCTCGTCGTTTTTTGTGGAAACCAAGTGGCGGGGCGATACCACTCAGCCGTACATTGCCCTCACGTTCGACGACGGGCCGGTGCCGGCCACGCCCGCGCTGCTGGATATTTTGCGGCGGCACGAGGTGCGGGCCACGTTTTTCTGCATCGGGCAGCGGGTGCGGCAGCAGCCTGAGGTGCTGCGGCAGCTCGACGCGGCCGGGCACCTGCTGGGCAACCACACGTTTACGCACAGTTATTTCATCGACCTGTTTTCGACCCGCCGGCTGCGGGCCGAGCTGCGCGATACCGACGCGGCCATTGCGGCGGCCACCGGGCGGCGGCCCCGGCTGTTTCGCCCGCCCTACGGCGTGACAACGCCCAACCTGGCCCGCGCCATTCGCCGCGAAGGCCACCAGTGCATCGGCTGGAGCGTGCGCTCGCTCGATACGGTGGTGCAGGACCCAGCGCGGCTGCTGGCGAGTATGGTGCGGGCGCTGGCACCGGGCGCGGTTTTTCTGTTTCACGATACCTCGGCGACCACGGCGGCCATGTTGGATGAATTCTTGCAGCAGGCGCGGGAACAAGGCTTTCGCGTGGTGCCACTCGATGAGCTCCTGGGCGTGGCGGCGTATGCACCATCTGGCGCGCGTCTCTGACGCGCTGCCCACTGGCTTCGAGTCTCCGACTCGTTGGGCGAACGAAGCCAGCCGATGTCGTTCAACTGGCGAGTCAGAGACTCGAAGCCAGTGGGCAGCGCGTCGGAGACGCGCCAGCCAAGGCGAAGCCCTCCAACCAGCTATTTTTACCCACAATCTCATTAATTGAATGAACATGCTTCCTTTCGTTTCCAGGTTTCTTTTGCTGCTGGTGCTGCTGCTGCCGGCTTTTGCGGGCCTCGCCCAGCCCAAGGGCTATAAGCCGGTGAGCGACGACAGCTACTTCCGCAAAAACTACGCGAAGGCGGCCGAGAGCACGCAATCCATCAAGAGCAGCTTCCATCAGGAGAAAAATCTGAGTATGCTGTCGGAGAAAATTTCGTCGGAAGGGCTGTTCTATTTTAAGAAGAACAACAAGGTGCGCATGGAGTACACGCAGCCCTACAAGTATCTGTTGGTTATCAACGGCGACAAAATCCTGATTCAGGACCAGCAGAAGCGCAAGGTGTACTCGGCCGGCGACAACAAGCTGTTCAAGGTCATCAACCAGGTGGTGGTAGACTGCGTGCAGGGCCGCGCCCTCGACAGCAAGGATTTCCAGACGAAAATCTACGAGAGCGAGAAAAGCTATTGCCTCGACCTCGTGCCGCAGGCCAAGGAAATGCGCAAGCTGTTTTCCACCATCCGCATTTTCATTGGCAAGGATGATTTCTCCATCGACCAGCTCGATATGAAGGAAAGCATGGGCGATAATACCGTCATCACCTTCGTGCATAAGCAACTGAATACCAGCATTTCCGATGAGGTTTTCAGCGTTAAGTAAGCTACCGACACTGCTGCTGTGCGCCGGCTGCGGCCACGCCCTCTACCCCGCCCTCCCGCCCGCTCCCGCGCCGGCCGAAGCGCGGGCGCTGCAAGCCTTGCAGCCGCAATTCAGCACCACGCTCTACCGCACGCAGATTGATGTGGTGGGCAAGCACCTGAGCGGCCTTCTGTTCTTCAAGAAGCTGCCGGATGAGTCGTTTCGGGTGGTGTTTACCAACGAGATGGGGCTGAATTTCTTCGACTTCCACTTTGCCGACCACAAGTTTGAAGTAGAGCACTGCATCGCCCAGCTCAACAAAAAAGCGGTTATCAACCAGCTGCACAAGGATATTGCCTTCGTGCTGATGACGGATTTGGACTACAGCCAGGGCAAGGTTTTCGTGAAAGACCAACAGCGCTACTACGCCTTCACGGCCGGCAAGGAAACCACCACCTACGTAACCGACGCGCAGACGCAGCATATTTCGCGCATCGAAAACGCCGCGCCGCGCAAGCTGAAAGTGGTGGTGTCGCTCACGAAAACGGTGGCTGGGATGCCGGATTCGGTGTTTATCGACCACAAGCTGTTTCCGTTTACCATTGCGCTCAAGCAAATTGCGCGGTAACGAATAAGTAGAACGTCATGCTGAGCTTGTCGAAGCATCTCTACCGCAGTAGTAATTATTTACTCTCGCAGTAGAGATGCTTCGACAAGCTCAGCATGACGGCCTGACAAAACTGCCCTAACCATGCTCCAAAACTCCTTCTACACCCTCGAAAGCCCTGCCGAAACCACGGCCAGCGGGCTGCGCGCGACCATTCGCCTGAACCCGGACCACGCGGTATTTGCCGGGCACTTTCCGGGGCAGCCGGTGGTCCCGGGGGTGTGCATGCTACAAATTATTAAGGAGCTGCTGGAGGACGCGACGGGGCAGGCGCTGCAATTGCAGCGGGCCGGCAACGTGAAGTTTCTCACGGTGCTCACGCCGCAGGCGCATGAAGTGGTAGACGTGCAGCTTACCTTTGACAGTTCTGCGGAGGGCATTCTGGTAGCGGAGGGCACGATTTCATCGGGTCCGGACCGGTTTATCCGATTGCAGCAGGCCCACTATGTCCCACGACCCGACTTCCCTTCCCCTGCTTCAGGCGCGCTGCGACCGGCTTAGGCTGGCCGTGCTCGTGCCCACCTACAACAACGCCGGCACGCTGGCGCGGGTGCTGCGCGAGGTGCTGGCTTTCACCCGCAACATCATCGTGGTGAACGATGGCTCGACGGACGATACGGCCGCCATTCTGGCCGGATTTCCGGAGGTGGCGCGGGTGAGCTACCCCGTGAACGTGGGCAAGGGCTGGGCGCTGCGGCAGGGTTTCGCGGCGGCCACCCGGGCGGGCTACGAGCACGTCATCACCATCGACTCCGACGGGCAGCACTTTGCCACCGACCTGCCCACCTTCGTCGACAAGCTGGAGGCCGAGGGGCCGGCACTGCTGATTGGGGCGCGCGACATGGGCCAAGCGGGTATTCCGGGCAAGAGCAGCTTCGGGCACAAGTTTTCTAACTTCTGGTTCTGGTTTGAGACCGGACTGCGGGTGCCCGATACCCAGAGCGGCTACCGGCTGTACCCGCTGGGGCCGCTGCGCGGGATGCGGTTTTTCACGCCCAAGTACGAGTTCGAGATTGAGGTGCTGGTGCGGGCGGCCTGGGCGGGCGTGCCGGTGGGCGCGGTGCCCATTTCGGTGTACTACGCGCCGGGCAAGGAGCGCATCACGCACTTCCGGCCCTTCCAGGATTTCTCTCGCATCAGCGTGCTGAATACCGTGCTGGTGGTCATTACCCTGCTGTATATTAAGCCGAAGCAGTTTCTGGCCAGCCTGTTGCGGCGCGAAACGTACGTGAAGCTGCTGGGGCAGATTTTCAACGCCGAGGAATCGGCGGGGCACAAGGCGCTTTCAGTGGCCTTTGGGGTGTTTATGGGCATAGCGCCGATTTGGGGGTTTCAGCTGCTGGTAGCCATTCCGCTGGCCATTGCCCTGCGGCTGAACCGCTACCTGGTGGTGTTGAGCGCCAATATCAGCCTGCCGCCCATGATTCCGTTCATTCTGTACCTGAGCTATTTGGCTGGCGGGCTGGTGGTGGCGCGGCCGCTGCGGCTGGCTGCGGCGGCGGGGCTCACGCTGGCTTCTATTCACCAGAACTTCGTGCAATATTTTATTGGGGCTTGTCTGCTGGCGGCCGGCGCGGCGCTGCTGGCGGGCGCGGCTACCTACGTGGGGC
>JALYUI010000580.1 GCA_030853845.1 Bacteroidota bacterium
GTGAAGTTTGTGGGAGCCATTGGGCTGGGGCTCATCTACGCCTACTATTATGGCGGCGGCGATACCTTTAATTACTACTTGCATGCGAGCCTGATTCACCAGGCATTTAGCGATTCTTTTCAGAACGGCATGAAGCTGCTGCTAACCAGTGGCGGTGCCTACGACCCGCTGACGGTGAAGTATACAGCCAAAATGTTTTGGTATGAGCCCAATTCTACCGAGTATCTGGTATGCAGATTTGCAGCCGTCATTGGGCTGTTATGCTTTAACTCCTATATGGTAATCGGGCTGTTCTTCGCGGTATTAAGCTTTACCGGAATGTGGGCCATGTACCTCACGTTCATAAAAATCCGGCCTCAATTGTATAAGGAACTGGCTATCGCTGTATTCTTTGTGCCCTCGGTGTTTTTCTGGGGTTCGGGCCTTATGAAGGACTCGCTGTGCATCGGTGCTCTGGGCTGGTTATTCTATGCTTTTTACAAAGGTGCCATTCAAAAACGGAATATTATTAGTAGCGCCATAATAGGCGTAGCAATGGGCTACGCACTTGTGCTCATCAAAGTATACATCCTGCTGTGCTTCCTGCCGCCAGCCCTGTTATGGGTATTTAACGAGAATAGCTCCCGCATTAAAAACACCCTTCTTCGGGTAACGGCGAAACCCATTTTGTTGAGCATCGGCGCTTTGCTCGCATTCTACGCCGCAACCAATCTCACCAAAGGTGACGAGCACTATGACATCGATAAAATTGGTGAGCGCAGCAAAATTGTGTCGGAATACCTATACGAAACCAGTGTAAAGCAAAATGGCTCGGCTTATACTCTGGGCGAGCAGGATGGCACCCTTGGCGGGATGGTGAAGCTGGTACCGCAGGCCTTGGTAGTGTCGCTTTACCGACCGTTTTTGTGGGAAGCCCACAACCCGGTAATGCTACTTTCCTCGATTGAAGCCCTTGTTTTTCTGATTTTTACGCTGCGAATCATCTTCCGCTCGGGGTTTTTCAAGACAATTTCGCTCATTATAAGTACGCCTTCGCTCACGCTTTGCTTCTTATTCGCGTTGATTTTTGCTGGTACAGTAGGCGTAGTTTCCAACAATTTCGGCACCCTGGTGCGCTATAAAATCCAGATGATTCCGTTTTATCTGGCGGGTCTATACATCACGCAAAGTATGAGCGTGCGCCGACGCAAAGCTCCCGACCGCGCGGCGCTGTCCGGACCGGCGCAGGCCCGCCAACTGACATCGGCTTAATAGGCCGCCGCGATTATGGCGGCAAGCCCCATGGTAATCAGCGAGTCGAATTTTTGAGGTATTGCGCCAGAGTGGGGTGCGACCACAGCCGCGATTCGCCGGCTGGGGCCGGGCGCAATTGAATGGTGCCACTGAGAGCCGCGCGCACGGCATCGACGAGCAGCGGCAACCCCGCAATCAACTGGAGCAGCGGATAAGTGCCAAAGTTATCGGCGGCGGTAGGATGAATCAGAGCCTGCGAAATAATGCCGCCCGTGTCGATACCGGCATCTACTAAATGAACGGATACGCCGCAATGGCCGGCATCGTGGTTGGCCAAGGCCCAGTAACCGCCGTGTACGCCCCGGTACAGGGGCGTAATGCCCGCGTGCGTGTTAATGAACGGGCAGGCCACGCTCGTAAGCACCCGCTTAGCGATAATGCGGGTGCCGTTCACCACCACTACATCGGGCTTCAACTCCTGTAGCGCGGCAATGCATTCGGGCGAGTTGACCGAATCGACGCGTAGGGTGCGGTCGGCAGGCAGGGCATGGTCGTTGAGGCCATGCTCCTGCTTGAGGGTACGCAGACGCGGCTGCGACTTGCGGCCCAGCGGCCCGGCCACCAGCAGCTTAAATGCAATCTGGCCAGCAACAGTGGCCCAGCCCAGCTTTTCGGCCCGGCGCTTGAGCAGCTGCTTCTGGCTCACCGGGGTTTCGACGATGATGCGATGAACCCCAAACGCTGCATCGAGGGCGTGAAAGAGGATATTAGTCGACTCGCCCGGCCCGGCCAGAACGACAATTTTCTTATCGGCAAATTCGCGAACGTCACTCATGCGGAAATAGCTCAGGATATGGCTTGTAATTGGCTGGCTACCTCATTCATGCTGAGGCTAAGCATGCCATAGCGGGCCTGTAGCGCCTGGTAATGTTGGGCAATTTGCCGCAGCACCGCCATGTTTTCGGCCAGATTCACCCCAAAGTTATGCGGGTGCCACCAGAGGTGATACACTTCGCCCTGCCGGGCGGCGTGTTCCATGCCCGCCAGGATGCGGCGCAGGCGCAGGCTTTCAAGCAGCTGTAGCCGGCCCGACCAGGGCCGCAGAAACCGGCTGGCGGGAATGTTGAAGGGGAAGCTGGCGGCCATATCGGCCCAACGGGCTGTGTGCTGGCCCGAGAGGTTCACGTACGCATCGAGCAGGCGCGCGCCCCGCTTGTAAAGCGCCTGTTGCTCTTCGCTCCGCTCCTTATAAATCCAGGAAGCTTCGTTGCCCCGGTAGCTGGTAATGCCGGCAGCTGCGCACGCCGACAGATAGCCGGCGTTGTACTGGTTGCGCGGAAAAACCAGGCTTTCGAGCCGAACTCCGTTGGCGGCGGCCACCTCAGCGGCCATACGCAAATCGTGCTCGAATGCCTCGATAGTCTGGCCACGTTCGAGACAGTAGTAGTGGCAGTAGGTGTGCGAGGCTATCTCCTGGTGGGGAGTAGCCCGAATTTCGGCAATCAGCGACTGGCCGAAGTGGTAGGGGTCGGTGGTTTCGTCTGGTCCTACCTGGTCGAAGGCAAGGTAGGGCGATAGGTTGAGGTCGGCGTAGTCGGGCTTGGTGGTGGGCTGGTGGGCCAGCAGCTCGGCTTTGGTGCCAAAAAACAATAACCCGACCGTGGCCCAGGTGACGTGCAGCCCGTATTCGGCAAACAGCGACAGCATAGCGGGCACAGCCTGGCGCACGCCCCGTAGGTTGGCTCCGTACTGCGCCAGAGTCTGTTGGTCGCGCACGCCCCAGTTGATTTCGAAATCGAGTGAAATCACGAAAGCACCCGGTAGGCGGGCCAGCACGACGGCGGAGACTGAATTTTGAGACATGAGGCGAATACCCTTACGGGCCGGCTATAAATAAAGGAGTTCTCCAGATTGAAAAGCCGGTGAACAACAGCAAATTTGGCAACCGCCGCATCCCGCCGGGCAATGGTGTGCCGGGCGGACAGGGCCTAAAGCGGCTGGCCTTGTGCCTTATTGTGGGACAAGGCTACTACGCAAAGAAAATCTAGTGCGTCTCATAAAATGTCAATACAGCCTCAATAATGCGGTTTTGCTCGGGCTCGCTCAGTTCGTAGTATAAGGGCAGGCGCACCAAGCAGTCGGCATAGTGTTCGGCCCAGGGTAGCGCGCGGCCATCGTGCTGCCGGGCAAAGTAAGGGCTACGGTGCAAGGGCTGGTAATGAAAAACGGCCATAATCTGCTGGCGGCGCAGGGCTTCAATCAGGGCCGTACGCTCGGGCAGGCTGCGGGCCACCAGGTAGAGAGCATGCCCATTGTTGGTCGCATAGGCCGGGATTTGTGGCAGCCCGATGCCCTGCTCCCGCAGCGGTGCCAGGGCATCGGCGTAACGCTGCCAGATAAGCTTGCGCCGCCTCTGAATAGCGTCAAGGTTTTCGAGCTGCGCCCACAGGTAAGCGGCAATGATGTCGGACGGCAGAAAACTGGACCCGATATCAACCCAATTATACTTATCGATTTCGCCCCGGAAAAAGGCCGAGCGGTTGGTGCCTTTTTCGCGAATTATCTCGGCACGCGGCTCGAAGCGCGGGTCGTTGACGGCCAGCAGCCCTCCTTCGCCCGAAATAATATTTTTCGTTTCGTGAAACGAAAAGGCCGCCAATGCCCCCAGCGTACCCAAGGGCCGGCCCTCATAGTAGCTGTCAATGGCCTGGGCCGCATCCTCGACGACGGCCAGGCCATGTTGCCCGGCCACAGCCTGCACCGAGCCCATATCGCAGGCAATGCCGGCGTAGTGCACGGGCACGATGGCCCGGGTTCGGGGCGTGACCAACGAGGCGAGGCTGGCCGCGTCGAGGTTGGGGTTGAGGGCTGTGCTATCGGCAAAAATGATATTAGCGCCCCGCAGCACAAATGCATTGGCCGTGCTCACGAACGTGTAGGATGGCACGATAACTTCATCGCCTGGTTGCAGGTCGAGCAGCAGCGCGGCCATTTCCAGCGCGTCGGTGCAGCTGGTGGTGAGCAACACTTTGTTGAAGCCCAGATTCTTTTCGAAGTAGGCGTGGCAGCGCTTCGTGAAAATGCCGTCGCCGGAAATTTTGCCCGAGCGAACGGCTTCTTCAATGTATTTCGTTTCGAGCCCGGAGAAATAGGGTTTATTGAACGGAATAGGTGGAAGCATGAATGGAAGCCGATGGGCCACAAAGGTACGCCTGCACTGCTACAATGCCTGGAGCTATGCCTCCCCTGCCCCCGCAGGCCCCTGCGGCAATAGCACCTGGTAGGCCTGGCGAGCCCGCCCAACGCTACGGTAGCGCAGGGCCAACTGGTGAATCGTCGCCCGGGAATCGGGCTGGGCGAGCTGGCTTTCCAGGCGTGCCAGGGCCAGCGCCACACTACCCGGCTGAGTGAGGTCGAATACCGCCCCACCCCCTTCGGCTTCGATGATGGCCGAGTCGTCGCCGACGCCAGGCGGCACCAGCACGGGCAAGCCACTGGCCCAGTATTCGCCAATTTTGATGGCCGAGCAGAACAGGCGGCACGGAGCCGGCTTGATAGTGGCAAACGCAAAAGTGGCGGCCGAAAGGTAGGCCGGTACCTCCTGGTGCGGAGCTTTGGTCACGAAGGCCACTACAGGCCCTAAGCCCACGGCGGCCAGCTTGGCGCGCACTTCGGCCTCGGGCTGGGGCGTGAGCACGATGAGCCGAAAAGCTGCTCCGAAGTGGTCGGCAGCCGCCCGAAACAGGCTGAATGCTTCCGCATCGTAATAAATATCCCCAAACTTGCCCACGTAAATACCGACTACGGCGGCGGGGTCAGTATATCCCAGGTGCTCGCGCACGCGGCGGCCCGCCGCCGCATCGTAGCCGAATGCTACGGCATCAACCGAACAGGGTACCGTAACAATGTGTCCGGCCGGCACTCCCTCGGCAATGAGCTGGCGGCGGTAGTTTTCGGCCACCGGCATCAGGCCCAGGGCCTCGCGCTTCACGCCTCCTTCCCAATGCCGCTGGAAGAGGTAGCGCGGGTCCCAGCGCCGCCATACCCCCGATTCGAGCATATAGTCGGCGTGGGGCTCAAACGACTCGACGTAGAACGGCAAGCGGGTTTTCTGCCACAGTAGATACGCCAGTGCCCCCGCCGGCGCGCCCCGGGCCAGCACGAAATCGGGCCGGAACTCGGCTACCTGCCGGGCCAGTTCCTTCGGGAAGCGCAGAAAATCGTCGGTTTTGTTCAGGATGACGTTGCGCCCTGGTCGCGAACGCAGCGGCTCAAATGAAATTTTGGGGGTGGCAAAGCCCGGGGCGAAATCCCGCACAGTCCGGGCATCGTGACCCCGCTCGACGGTGACCAGCCGAATAGCTTCCACGTCGGGGCGCTCCTGCAACAGGCGCAGATGCGGAAATACGGTAGAGGTAGTCAGGCCATCGTGCAGGCCCCAGTAGCTTAAAAACAGAATGCGCATAGCAGTGCCAACAAGGCAAAAAAGCAAATTAGTTGCGGGTCAGGTTCAGGCGCGCAGACGCTTCAGCCAGTTCACCATGCCCGCGCCTACTACGCAACGCACCAGCAGCACCGCAGCGGTAGTGGCCGGCAGGTGGGGAGCGGCCAGCCGGGCATACCGCCAGGCTTCGGCCCGGTGGTTGTCGGCGTAGGCATGAATAGCGCACAGGTAGTAGACCCGGCCGGTAAGGGTGCGCCGCTGGTCTGGCGAAAGGGCCACGCGCCGCAGCATCCACTCCAAGGCCAGCTGTAGGCGGCGTACCAGGGCGGTATTGTCGGAGCGCATGGAGCGCTGGTCGTGGTCGTTCATGGTCAGCGTCACGGCATCGACGACGTAGACCCGGTCACGCTGAGTATTTTCAAGCATAAACATCCAGTCTTCGACCGCAGCATAGCGGCGGTCTTCCTCGAAGGGATGCAGGGCCGGGTTCTGGCGGCGTACGCAGATGTTGCAGGCCAGGGCATTGCCGCACACGAAGGTTTCGAGGCCGTACCAGCCCTCGGGCAGGGCGGCCATGTCGCTGGGGGCGCGCACGCCGTCGCGGTCGAAGTCGTACTTGGTGGCGATGAAGTTGGGCTGGTCCAGCGTTGCGATTTTGGCGGCCAGGGTGGCCAGATGCTCCGGATGGAACCGGTCGTCGGAGTCGAGAAACAGCACGTACTCACCCCGGGCCTGCGCTAGGCCGTAGTTGCGGGCCGCCCCGCGCTCATTATTCTCCCGGGGGTAGTAGCGCAGGCGCGGGTCGGAATAGCGGGCCACCACAGCAGCGGTATCGTCCTGGCTGCCGTCGTCGACTACCAGAATTTCCAGCTCGGCAAAGGTCTGCTCCAACACCGATTCGAGGGTGGCCCCGATGAAAGCAGCGCGGTTGTAAGTTGGAATAACGACGCTAAAAAAAGGGGCAGCAGCTGAACTCATGCCGCAAAGGTAGGACTGACCGGCGCAGTGCTTCGGTGGCTGCCTGCCAGCGCGGTGGGTTTGGCCGGGCCAGCGGACGGCTCATTCCAACCGATTAAGACCGGCTGTTACGCC
>JALYUI010000623.1 GCA_030853845.1 Bacteroidota bacterium
TGGTGCGGTAGCGCTGCTTCACCAGCGGCATCAGCTCCTCGCGGATGAACTGCCGGTACGCGGCCGAACCGCCTACTTTGGGCGCAATTTTAAGGTCCTTCGCATTGGTGGTGGGGCCGGTGAGGTCGCGCCGCCGCTGGGTGTTTTCGATGCCGACGAGGATGAACGGCCGCATGGTACCATTGCCCACCGATACCTGCACCAGCCCCGCCACGTGCAGAAAATCCTCGGCCAGTCCGCCGTCGGGCATGTAAAGCACCGGCAGCCGCTTGGTGGCCGAATCGAGGTACACCGGCGGCAGGTACACGTTGATGCGTCGGGTTTCGCCCATAATCCTGGAATCCAGGGTGAACGTCTGGCCGATAACCAGCGGGGCGGCGGGCGTGGCCGGCCGCAGCGGCTGGGCCTGCGCAACGGAGAGCGTCGGCAGCAGCAGGAGTAACAGCGCAACTAGTCGGAGCGGGAATGTCATGGGCAAGAGGCTGAAGTGAACGATGGCAGGCTGCTACTCCTTACGCACGCGCTCCAGCAGCAGCTGGTTCATCGGATTTGGGGTGAGGCCGCGCACGTTGTTCTGGGTGAGACGCACTACTTCATCGTAATAAAGGCTGATGACGGGCACTTCGGCCACCACAATCCGGTCCATGGCCTGATACAAAGCCGTGCGTTTCACCACGTCCTGGGTGCGGCGGGCTTCGTCGTAGAGCTTATCGTAGGCGGCACTTTTGAAGTGGGTTTTGTCGGGGCCGGCGGGGCTGAAGTTGGGGCTGTAGAACAGGGCCAGGTAGTTTTCGGCATCGGGATAGTCGCCGAGCCAGCTTTTGGCGAAGAAGGCGACCTTGCCGTTGTCCACCAAATCCTGCTGGGCAGCGCTCTGGTTGATGTCAATCTGCACCTGCACGCCCACGTCGGCCCACTGCTTTTGCAGGTACTCGCCAATTTCCTTGCGCTCCAGCACGGTGCTCAGGCGCAGGCGCAGCGGGTGCTGCGGGCCGTAGCCAGCGGCGCGCAGCAACTGCCGGGCCTTGGGCGGCTGGTAGCTGTAGCCGGGCACTTCCTTTTCGGAAAACGAAGGCAGCGCCGTGGGCACGAAGCCCGAGGTGCCCGCGTGGCCCACCCGGTTCAGCAGGTAAGTGAGCATTTCGGGCTTGTTGATGGCGTAGTTCAGGGCCTGGCGCACGCGGCGGTCGCGCAGGGCGCGGCCCTGCCCGGCCTGCTCCTGTAGTAAGTGGGTCGAATCGAGCTGAATACCCAGGTACTCGGTGTTCAGGTAAGGCGCTTTCTGCACGGTGAATTTGCCCTTGAAGTCATCCCGGATGGTGCCATCGGGATGCATTATCAGGTCGCGCGACCCTGCCCGAATACCCGACAGGAAATCGAGCTTGCCCTGCATAAAGGTCAGAAACTCGGTTTTACGGTCGGGCAGGAAGCTTACGGCCACGGCGTCGAGGTAGGGCAGCGGTCGGCCTTTTTCGTCGTGCCGCCAGTAGCTGGGGTTGCGCGCATACAGCAGCACGTTGCCCTCGTCCCAGAGCTTGAACCGGAACGGCCCCGTGCCCACCGGGTGCTCGCGGAAGTCCTTGCCGTACTTTTCCACGGCCTCGTGGGGCACCACGTAGGCGTAGGGCATGGTGAGAATGCCCAGGAACGGAATAAACGGCTCCTTTAAGTGAATGCGCAGCGTCGAGTCATTCGCCGCCACGAAAGCGGTGTCGCTGATGCTGCCATCGGGCTTTTCCAGCACCTTGCCCCGGAAAATCCACCCGCCCGAGCTGGCCGTGGCCGGGTCGAGAATGCGCTTAAAGCTATACACGAAGTCGGGGGCCTTCACCTCCCGGCCCTGGCCGCCGGCAAAAACGGCATTGTCGTGGAAGTGCACGCCCTTGCGCAGTACGAACGTGTACGTCCGCCCATTGGGCGAAATGGTGTAGCGCCGGGCCAGGGCCGGCACCGGCAACAGGGTCGAATCCAGCTCCATCAGCCCGTTGTAGAGCTGCGATACTGCCCAGGTGTTGGCCTGGTTGCGGGCAAAAGCGGGGTCGAGCGACGAGAGGGCTTCGGGCTGGTTGTAGCGGAACACGCGGCGTTCGTCGGCGGCCGGGCGGGCCGCGTCGTGGCAGCCGTTCAGCGCCAGCGCCATCAGCCCGAATCCAAATACTTTAGCCGATAAGCCAGCCCAACGAGCCAAAAAAGGGGCCATGCGAACAGGGAAAGAATGTATCTTTGTCACAATGCTACGGCAAAAGTTATTAGTTATCAGTTGTCAGTTGCTCGTTGTCCATTGTCAGTCCGTAAAGCTCAGAAGGCCCGGGAACTGACAATGAACACCGAACAACCAACAACTGATAACCAGCAACTGACAACTGACAACTAACTCCAATGGGAAAAATCATCGCGGTAGCCAATCAGAAAGGCGGCGTGGGCAAAACCACTACCTCCATTAACCTCGCGGCTTCCCTGGCCGCCTTGGACTACCGGACCCTACTCGTCGACGCCGACCCCCAGGCCAACGCCACTTCCGGCGTGGGCTACGACCCCAAGGACATCCAGAACAGCATCTACGAGTGCATGGTCGACGGCATCAATGCCCAGGACATCATTGTGCCTACCAACATTCTGCCCCACCTCGACCTGATGCCCTCCCACATCGACCTAGTGGGGGCCGAGGTGGAGATGATAAACCTGCCCAACCGCGAGGAGAAAATGAAGGAGGCCCTGCGCCCCCTCGCCGAGCAGTACGATTTCATCATCATCGACTGCTCGCCCTCGCTGGGCCTCATCACGGTCAATGCCCTCACGGCGGCGCACTCGGTTATCATCCCGGTGCAGTGCGAGTATTTCGCGTTGGAAGGATTGGGCAAGCTCCTGAATACCATCAAAATCATCCAGAGCCGCCTCAACACCGAGCTCGAAATCGAAGGCATCTTGCTCACGATGTACGATGTGCGTCTGCGCCTGAGCAATCAGGTGGTAGAGGAAGTCCGGATGCACTTCCAGCAACTGGCCTTCGACACCATCATCCCGCGCAACGTGAAGCTGAGCGAGTCGCCTAGCTTTGGCATCCCCGTTATCCTGCACGACGCCGAAAGCAAAGGCTCCATCAGCTACCTCAACCTGGCCCGCGAAATCGTGGAGAAGAACAGCGTGGAAGCCGGCCCCGAGCACACGGCCGAGGACGAGCGGATTTAATTTTGGGGCTTAACTTAGGCTATGAGTAATTGGGAACTCTCCGAGAACCCGCCCTTTGAAGGCGTAATTTTACGTGGCAATCCCATCATATGGGAACAGCTGCAGAACGACTTGCCTTTGGGCGCAATCCTGACAGGAAAGATTTTCGTTCGCACTCCTTTTGGGGTATTCTTCGATTCTGGTCATGGGTTTCCGGTATTAATGAATGTGTCAGAGTTCAGCGAAGGCTACATGAAATTCCCCGATGACTACCCAGAATTAGACAGCGAGATTAGTGGACAGCTTGTAGGGTTTGATGACAGCAACAGACAAATACGTGTTGCTAGGCTTGGGATAGACATCAACTTCGACTCTAACCCTGATGGGGCGACATATCGTTAGCAACTTCAGCTTCTCCAGCCCCAGCGGGGCGACATTCGCTGAACGAATGGCGCCCCGTTGGGGCTTTACTATTCATAGCTAACCCAAGTTGCGGACTAGCCGCGTAGCGGCGAAAGGTTTGTAGAAAAATACCCCAGCAGCCGATAAAGCCGCAGAGCGGCGAAAGAAACGCCGGAAAATCTTTCGCCGCTTTGCGGCTTTATCGTCGTTTTCGGCCATTACTACAAGCCTTTCGCCGCTCTGCGGCTAGTCGGCAACTTGGGTTAGCCACTGCTTTTCTACTGACCTCCTGCCCTGCCGATGGCAGGTTAAACTGGCTATCCGTCAGGCTCCCCCTCTCCCAAAGGAGAGGGGGCCGGGGGATGAGGTGAAGTCGTCCAAACTTTCCGGCTTGCCCTTCGGCCAACAATCCGTAATTTTGACATCCGTTGCCGCAGGCCTTTTATGGGCGCGGCCGATGAATTATGCCGCTAGAGAAGAACGAAGAGAAATTGCAAGCTGCCCTGGCCGTGGCCGCGTCGGTAAAACGCAAGAGTGGCCTCGGCCGGGGCCTCAACGCCCTGATTGAGGGCAGCTACGACAAAAAAGGCGAGCGCCCCGGCTCCGGCGACCGCCTGGTGTCGCACCCCGTGAACTCGGTGGGCTTCATTTCCGTCGAGCACATCGAGGCCAACCCCTACCAGCCCCGCACCCATTTCGACAAGGAATCGTTGCAGGAACTGGCCGACAGCATCAAGATTCAGGGCATCATTCAGCCCGTGACGCTGCGCCAGCTCGGCACCAACTCCTACCAGCTCATCTCGGGGGAGCGCCGCCTGCAGGCTTCCAAGCTGGCCGGCCTGGA
>JALYUI010000774.1 GCA_030853845.1 Bacteroidota bacterium
GTGAAGGCCGGCGGCACGCACACCTTCACGTTTCCGCTGCGGCAGAGCGGCACGTACTGGTACCACTCGCACACCATGCTGCAGGAGCAATCGGGCCTCTACGGCTCCATTGTCGTGCAGCCCCGGGAAATCAAGTACGCGATGAAAGAGTACGTGCTGGTGCTCTCCGACTGGATTGACGAGAAACCCAAAGAGGTGCTGCGCTACCTGAAAAAAGCCGGCGAATGGTACGCGGTGCAAAAAGGGGCCACCCAGAGCTACGGTGAGGCCATCGCGGCCGGCTACTTTAAAGACAAGGTGAAGCAGGAGTGGGGCCGGATGCCGGCCATGGACGTCTCCGACGTCCTCTACAACAAGTTTCTGATGAACGGGCAGGCGAAGAACTATTTCAAGGATGCCAAGCCCGGCGAAGTCGTGCGCCTGCGCATCATCAACGGCGGGGCCTCGTCCTACTTCGAGCTCCAGTATGCTGGCGGCCCCATGCAGGTCATCGCGGCCGACGGCATCAACGTACAGCCGTTTCCGGTCGGCAAGCTGGAAATCGCCACCGCCGAAACCTACGACGTGCTCATCACCGTGCCCCCGATGGGGGCGGCCGAGCTGCGGGCCACGTCCTCCGATATCACGGGCTACAGCGCGGGGTTTTTCGGCAGCGGCGCACCCATGAAGGCCCCAGACTTACCCAAGCTCAACTACTTCCAGATGATGCGCGAGATGGGCAGCATGGGCAACATGAGCGGCATGCGCATGGGCGGTGGTGGTGAGATGAAAATGAATGGTGTTGATGGTCAGGCCATGACCGGCAGTCAGGACATGAAGGGGATGGACATGAAGGGGGGCCAACCCATGCCCGGCATGGATAAAAAACAGGCCCCGGCCGCCGGCGCAAAGCCCGGCGGGCAGGACATGCCGGGCATGAACATGCAAAACGGGACTATGCCGGCCACGACCGCGCCTACCCCGAAGGACCGGCCGCTGAGCTCGCCGGAAAAGGGCGGCATGGGAATGGGTAGCCTGATGGACGAGGGCACCAACGGCATGGCGGCCATGAACGGGATGGCCGGCATGGGTGGCATGGGCGGTGATTTCAACTACAACATGCTACGGGCGCTGCATCCCACCACGTTGGACTCCACCCAGCACTGGCGCGAAATCCACCTCACTCTGACCGGCAACATGCTGCGCTACATCTGGTCGTTCGATAACAAGACCTTGTCCGAAGCCGATAAGATTCCCATCCGCAAGGGCGAGAACGTGCGCATGATTTTCACCAACACCACCATGATGCGCCACCCGCTGCACCTGCACGGGCACTTCTTCCGGCTCGTCAATGCCCAGGGGGCCTACTCGCCCATGAAGCACACCTTCGACATCCCCTCGATGAGCACCGTGACCATCGAGTTCGACGCCAACGAACAGCAGGACTGGTTTTTCCACTGTCACACCCTCTACCACATGATGTCGGGCATGGCCCGCGTCATCAGCTACGAGGGCAGCCCGCAGAACGAGTTTGCCAAAACCGACTACAAAGTGCTCAAAAAGGAGGACAACCGGCTCTACCCGTGGGCCGACCTGGCGGTGCATTCGCAAGCCACCTACCTGGAGGCCAACCTGTCCAACAACCGGAACGCCCTCGAATTTGAGGGCCGGGCGAGCTACAAGGGCGACTACGAAACCGAGACCCACCTGCTGCACTATCTCGACAAACGGCAGTTTTGGACCGCCTTCGTGGGCTACGACCTGCGCGACAACAAAAACCTGCGCGGCTCCTCCTTGGAAAGCGGCCGCCCCCGCGACAACAACGTCAACTTCCGCCGGCAGGCTGAAGTCGGAGTCTACTACCTACTGCCCATGCTCGTGCGCGCCGAGCTGCGCACCGACCTGACCGGGCAGCCGCGCCTGCAGCTGGAGCGCCGCGACCTGCCCCTGAGCAGCAACGTATTCATGGACATCCGGGGCAATACCGACAAGGAATTCACCATTGGCTTCCGCTACATGGTTCGCAAATACGCCTCCCTGAGCACCAACTACGACAACCAGTACGGGTGGGGCGCCGGCCTCACGTTCCATTATTAGGATAAGAAGAAGCACATCAGTTGAACGAACGTTCAGGAATAGTGCAGCTAGGTTAATTCTAGATGACAATCTCAAAGCCCTGCTACTCCGCTGCCCGTTGCTAAGTCATTACGATTGTAAACCTGGCTTGAGACAATCAGCCGGCGGCTTTGTAAGCTTAACTATACCGGCTGTTTCCAGTATATTGAGGTTGCCACATACCCCGAATTACCGCCACGAAAAAGCTCCGCCCCTATGGCAAATGACTCCCGCTACCTATTGCTGCTGGGAATGCTGGCTTGCACCGGAGCATTTGCCGGGCTGCTTTACCTGATTAAATTCTCGCTGGGCCAGCCGCTAGCCGAGCCAGGCAAGGACGTGCCCGCCGAAAGCGGCCGGCTGGCCGTGGAGCCCGCCTGGGTGCGGTACCACGTTCACTACTATGGCTTTGCCCTGCTCTTTCTGTGCTTTGATATGGAAATGGCTTTTATGTATCCGTGGGCGGTCGTCTACAAGGAGCTGGGCATCACGGCCCTGCTGGACATGGGCGTTTTCTTGCTTATTCTATTTCTGGGCCTGGTGTACACTTGGAACCAGGGTGGATTGAAACGGCAATAATATGGTAGACGCGCTCCTGTCTGGTGCCCGGTTGGGCTTGTTTAGTCCGCTGAAAAAGTGGTTGCTGGGCGCTGGCGCGTCGGTGTTGCGGGTGCTGTTGGTGCCAGGGCCGGACGTGGCGCGCGCCCTGGGCCTGGACCTGGGCGCGGCTGGTCTGGAAACAGCCGCCACCCCCAACGCCGCCGACGTGCTGCTGGTGACGGGGCCGCTGCCGCCCAAGCTGGCCGAGCAGGCCGCCGTACTCTTCGCCCAGATGCCCCGGCCCCGCCTGCTAGTGTTCGCCGGCCTGGAGGCCGCCCCGCCGCTTCCCACCCCCGACATGGTGATTCCGCTGCACCAGGCCGGGCTGCTGGAGCTTGGCCCGGCCGTCCGCCAGCAGCTAGCGGCGCACGGCTGGCGTCCCGATGCCCGGCCCTACGAACCGGCGTTCATCCGGCAGGCCGGAGCGCAGAAGCCCCCGGCGGACGACCACGCCCATCACCACCCCTCGCCTACCGCGGAATCAAAGCCAACTGAAACCGCCCCGCCCGAACACGATGCGCACGCACACCATGCCATGCACGGCCAGCCCCCCGTGCCGGCCCCTGCAGACGCACTGGCCCCCCCGGCAGCAGCGGAAGCCGGGCAACACGCGAACCACGCGCCCGACAAGCCCAGCCCCACGCCCGCCCCACCGGCTGCCGACCAGTCTCACCCGGCCGGGCAGCCCCCGCCCCCGAGCGGCCACCACCACATGGCCGGCATGGATATGGGTGGTGAGGGATACTTTAAAGAAGCAGAAGTGACGACGGCGGGCGATATGAATTTGGC
>JALYUI010000655.1 GCA_030853845.1 Bacteroidota bacterium
GTCCGACACCGTATGGTCGAGTTGCAGCGAGGTTACGGGCAGCACCGAAGTGCCGTCTTCGGTGATGAGGTAAGGGTATTCGTTGGTGCCGTGGGTGCTGCCGCGGTACTTCACGATGCGCAACCGCCGGGTGGTAATCTGGTCAATCACGCGGTTATCGAGCAGAATCACGCAGTCCGACACGTACTCTTCCAGGCCCTGGCGGGTGAGCGTGCCGTCGCCGCGCTCGGCGGTGATGACGGTGGTCACGCCCTTGTCCTTGAGCCAGCGAAACAGCCGGCGGATTTCCGAGCGCAGCACGCCCTGGTTCGGGAAGCCCGAAAACAGCGCCTCAATGGTATCGAGCACCACGCGCTTGGCCCCGATGGAGTCGATGGCGTGCCCGAGACGGATAAACAGGCCCTCCAGGTCGTATTCGCCGGTTTCGGCAATCTCGGAGCGGTCTACGTGCACGTGGTCGACGCGCAGCAGCTTGCGGGCCTGTAGGTCTTTCAAATCGAAGCCCAGCGAGGCCACGTTAGCGGCCAGCTCGTCGGCGGTTTCTTCGAAAGCCATGAGCACGCCCGGCTCGTTGAAATCGAGAATACCCCGCACCAGGAACTCGATGCCAAACAGCGTTTTGCCGCAGCCGGCGCTGCCGCAAATCAGGGTGGGGCGGCCCAGCGGCAGGCCGCCTTCGGTAATTTCATCGAGGCCGTCGATGCCCGTCGGACACTTGGGCAATTGAGGCAGGTGATGCGCAGCAGGCGGGAATTCGGGCATACAGAAATGAAGAAGCCGCAGAAATAAGGGGCAAAAAAAGCCCGGCCGGGCTGGGCGCACGGCCGGGCATTCAGACGCAATACGTAGGGTGATAATTCAGGTTACCCTGGCTTCCCGCTCTTTTCAGCGGCGGCCGGCCTCGAATTCGCGCCAGTCGGTGCGGTGCGCTTCGAGCTCGGCGGGCGTGACGTGGTAGGCGGCGCAGGCCTCGTCGGCATTCATCAGGCCCTGGTCGACGGCGTTGAGCACGGCCCAGACTTTGAGCTTGTGCTCGGCCAGCTGCTCGGCCGTATCAGCGGGCTGCGGGCGGCCGTCGGTATCGAAGAAGTCGGGGGTGGTCAGGTTGCTCATAGCGCTGCCAAGGTAGCAAGTCGAATATTAACGACGTGTGAAGATTAGTTGGATTGCGGCGGGGGCCAAAAGTTATTTCCAGCGGCTGAAAAACTGGTCGAAATTTTCGCGGTAGCCGTCGCTCACGGGCAGGGTTTCGCCGGCCAGCAGCACGGTGCCCCGGCCCACGGACTGGATGTGGTTCAGTCCCACGATGTAGCTGCGGTGGATGCGCATGAACTGGCGGGCGGGCAGCTTTTCCTCCATGCTACGCAGGCTGGTGAGCGAGAGCAGCGGGCGCGTCTGGCTGGTGAGGTGCACCTTCACGTAGTCCTTCAGGCCCTCCACGTACACGATGTCGGCCAGCGGCACACGCACCAGCTGGTACTCCACTTTCAGGTAGATGTGGTCTTGCTCGGCGGCGGCGGGGGCGGCCACGGCGGCGGGCAGTGCGGCGGGGGCCGGCACCTCGCCGGCCTGCTTTAGCTCGAAATACGCTTTGGCCTTGAGGGCAGCCCGCAGAAATTCCTGGTAGTCGAAGGGCTTGAGCAGGTAGTCGAGGGCATCGACGCGAAAGCCTTCGAGCGCATACTGGTTGAAGGCCGTGGTGAAGATGACGCGGGGGCCGTGCTGTAGCACCCGGGCCAGCTCCAGCCCGCTCAAATCGGGCATCTTGATGTCGAGAAACAGCAGCTGGGCATCGGGCCGCTCGTGCAGCGAGCGCAGGGCGGCCACGGCGCTCTCGTGCCGGCCCACCAGCCGCAGAAACGGGGTTTGCTCAATGAAGGAGCACACCAGCCCCAGGGCCAGGGGCTCGTCGTCGACGGCCACGCAATTGATGACGACCGGGGCGGGTACTACAGGTTCAGGAGCAGACATACTTCGTATTCGTGGTGAGCGGTTTGGGGCGTTACGCGCAGGTTGTAGGCGTGGGGATACAGCAAATCGAGGCGGCGCCGGGTGTTCACCAGGCCAATGCCGCCGGGCTCATCGTCGGCATTGTCGGGCCGCCCGGGGAAAACGGTATTCCGCACGCAGAGCTCCACGCTGCGGGCCGTGGGCTGGCGCAGCTCAATGGTGATGGCGCTGGGCAAGGTGGCGCTCACGCCGTGCTTGAAGGCATTCTCGACGAAGGGCTGAAACAGCATGGGCGCAATGTCGGGGTCGTACCCGGCAGGGTCGGGCCGCTCAAAGCGTACCGTCACCTTATTGGTCAGCCGCAGGTGCATCAGGTCGATGTAGTCCTGCAAAAAGCCGATTTCCTGGCTCAGGCGGGTGTGCCCGGCCGGCGACTCGTACAGCACGTAGCGCATCATGCGCGAGAGGCGGTGCAGGGCGGCGCGGGCCTGCTCGCCGTCGAGCAGGGTGAGAGCGTAAATGTTGTTGAGGGTATTAAAGAAGAAGTGTGGGTTGATTTGGGCTTTGAGCAGGCTCAGTTCGGTAGCCACCTGGCGGCGCTCCAGCTCCAGGCGGCTTTCGGCGTCGCGCTGGCCCTTCTGCATGGCCGCGAGGCTGGTGGCAATGCCCAGCACGAGCAGCGAAATCAGCAGCACGCCGGGGTTCACGAACGCGCTGCCTTCCTCGGGGCCGGGCAGCGGGTGCGGGCGCGGCCCCGACCACGGGTTGGGCGGGTTGAGCACGGCCTCGCGGGCCGTGGCCACCAGCTCGGGCACGCCCAGGCGCTGCTCCACCCACTGGTGCCCGGCCAGCACGGCCAGCACCAGTCCCGCGTTCAGCCCCACGTAGGCCCACCACTTGCCGCCGTACAGCAGGCGCGGCGCGGCCCAGGCCACGTTCAGGTAGAACACGCCCACCAGCAGGCCAAACACCACGGCCTGCGTCAGCCAGAACTCGGCGGGCTTGGGGCCGGGGTAGTCGGGCTGCTGGGCCACCAGCAGCACCGCCACCAGCCCCCACACCAGGGCGTGCAGCAGGAGTGTAGAAGCTGAGCGGAGTAGTAGAAGACGCATTTGGTGGGTGGTGGGTATTATGGCTTCAAAAGAACATCATGCAGAGCGTAGCGAAGTCTTTTGCCCGCCACCACTAATCAATGGAATAGCGCTTGCCCAATTGCGTCAGCGCCTGCGGGCAGAATGCTTCGCCTCGGCTTGAAGCGCAGAATACTCGGCACGGCGGACGGCAGGCCGGCGAATAGCAACCGCTCGTCACCTACCCGCCAAGCCTGTGCAAGCTACAAACCGCGCCCGCTCTTCCCTTGCTCACATCGGCCAGCCGGGCGGGGGCATCGGCCAGTCGGGGTTTTGTGGCGCTTAGGCCCTGGCGGGGGCGCGCTGGCGCGGCTGTGCCCGGGAGAGGCCCGGCCGCCTGACGCAGCAACAGCTACTTCCTACCCGCAAGGCCCCGGAAACCGGCGGCCGGAAACGGGCAACTCGCCGACCCGACCCGCCAACCCGGCGATTCCGCGCCAATGAAGACACGGCCATGCCCCAGATTTGAGTTAGTCAGCCACCCCGCCTTATTGGCTGGCCCGGCTTATTCTCGCTTTCAGCTATGGCTCCTACCGTATTGCCCCGCGTTGCTTCGCTCCTGGTTGCCGCTGCCTTACTGCTGGTGGTGGCCTGCCAGAAAAACGCCCCCACGCCCGATACCGGCGAGCTGGCCGCCCTCACGGCCCTGCCGCTGGTGGCCCCGGCCCCGGCCGACAACCCCGGCTCGCCGGCCAAAGTAGCTCTGGGCCACGCCCTGTTCTGGGACCCGGTGCTCTCGGGCGGGCGCGACGTGAGCTGCGCCACCTGCCACCACCCCGCCAAAGGCTACGCCGATGGCCTCGACCTGAGCATCGGCAGCAACGGGCAGGGGCTGGGGGCCAGCCGCCGCTTCCGCGTGCCCAATAACATTGCCTTCGTGAAGCGCAATTCGCCCACGGTGCTCAACTCGGCCTTCAATGGCCTGCTGCCCGATGGCACCTGCCAGCCCGCCACGGCCCCCATGTTCTGGGATTTGCGGGCGCAGTCGCTCGAAAGCCAGTCGCTGCTGCCCATTGCCGCGCTGGAGGAGATGCGCGGCCAGCAGTTCAGCGAAGCCGCCGCCCTCGACTCGGTGGTGGCCCGGCTGCGCGCCCTGCCGGCCTACGCCCCGCTGTTTGCTGCCGCGTTTGCCGAGCCTCAGCCCATCAGCAGCGCCAACCTTGGCAAGGCCCTTGCCTGCTTTGAGCGCACCCTGGTGGCCACCGACGCGCCCTACGACCGCTACCAGCGCGGCGACCAGTCGGCCCTCACGAGCGAGCAGGTGCAGGGACTGAACGCCTTCGTGGCCAGCGGCTGCGCCAAGTGCCACAGTGGCCCCATGTTCAGCGACTACAAAACCCACGTGCTGGGCGTGGCCGACAACGGCAAGAACCCCGCCTCCGATGCTGGCGTGAACAGCACTTATGCCTTCCGCACGCCCAGCCTGCGCAACGTGGCCCTCACGGCCCCCTACATGCACAGCGGCACCATTCCCGACCTGGCCGGCGTGCTCAACTTCTACGACCCCGGCCGCGGCGGCGGGGGCGGCAACAACACCCCGCC
>JALYUI010000671.1 GCA_030853845.1 Bacteroidota bacterium
TTGTTGAGGAGGTAAGCCACCATCGGCTCGGTTTTGAATTCCTCCACCTGCTCTAGCGTGGGCAGGGCGTCGCGTTCGATGTTGGCGAGGCGGCCCAGCTCGTTGCCGGTTAGCACATTGCTGTTGCGGATATGCTCTGGTAATTGGTCGATGCCAATGCCGATGTGGCGGTTGGGCTTGGCCACTTCAAATAGGCTGGCTCCGCTGGCGCGGCAATACCAGTCGCCGCCGAGGCGGGCTACAGCATCGAGCTTGAAGGGGTCGATGCCGGTGGCGTCGGGCAGCAGGATATCCTGGCGGAAGTGGGCGCGCACCACCCGGCAGATGATGAGGTTGCCGGCTCCGTTGTTCTGGCCCAGCTCGATAATCTGCTCGACCACGCACTCGAAGGCGGCGGGCGCTTCGGCCACGCGGGGCGGCCGCACCAGCTCGGAGGCCAGCTCGGTGAGGCCGGCCTTGGTGAATTCGTTGATGCCCTTGGCGTACTCGGTGCTGGAAAGGGACATCTGCTCGACCAGGGCGAAATCACAGATATTGATGACGACTTCGGGCACCTCGCGCACGTTTTGGAGGGTGTGCTTCTGGGTGTTGTCGCGCACGCGGTTGGCCGGCGAGAACACCAGAATGGGCGGGTTCGAGCTGAAGGCGTTGAAGAAGCTGTAGGGGCTCAGGTTCACCCGGCCCTCGGCGTCGATGGTGCTGGCGAAGGCGACCGGACGCGGCGCGACGGCCCCCACCAAAAAGGGGTGCCACTGGGCGGGGGTGAGGTCGGCGGGGGTGAGGGAGTGGAAGGCAGATGATGACATTGGGAGGGGTTTTAAGAACCCAAAGCTACGGCTGTTGCGGTAGCAGCCGGGGCCCGGCCCACCCATTCCCAGCCCACCTGAACCAGTACCATGGGGGTGCCGTCCTCATCCGTATAAGGCCAGTAGTGAGGAAACGTCATTCCACTTTTCCGGTCATCCTGAAAATATTCCAGGGTGCATTGATACGTCACCCGATGCGTGGTCCAGTGCAAGTCGTTCACACCCGGAATGCTGCGGTACTCCTGCGGCAGCGGCAGCATCTCTTCCGGCTCGCTATATCCGTGCTCATAACGGGTCTTCCATTCCTCGATGCTAACGGTTAAGCGAGAATCGGCAAATTCCGGTTCCTTGATGCGCACGGCCAGGAAATAGTCGTGTGGATAGTTTTGCAGGCTTCGCTGCCAGTTGAAAAAACCAGCCACCAGATGCGCCACCCACAGCCGCCGAATCGGGTAGGGCGGCTTTTCGTTCACCCGCCAGGGGGCGAGGCCTAGCCATTCAGAATCATAATGGCGTTCAGCCAATCCCGCAAAATATATTGGGCTAACAGGAACTGCTGCCCGCAGCTGATGGGCGCGCAAGTGCCGGCTGAAGCCTCGTATTTTCTTTGTATTCATTTTGAAAACGGTTTGACCGCCCAATATGCTGCGTTTTCTTAGCTTTCAAGCCAGTTATATAAAAATGAAATATTTTTTGCTCTCGGTTGGCTTTCTGATTTTACAGGTAGCAGCGCACGCACAAACTGCCGATACTGCCCGGCTGCGCCAGCACCTCACGTATCTCACCACCACGCCGCAGCCGCGCAGCTACCAGCACCCGGCCGTGCTCGATTCGGTGGCCGCCTACGTGGCGCGGGCCATGCGGGCCGATGGAGCCTATGACGTGCGCGAGCAGCCCTACCAGGTGCAGGGCCGGACGTACCGCAACGTGCTGGGCTCATTTGGCCCGACCGGCGGCCCCCGCCTTATTGTCGGGGCGCACTACGATGTGTGCGGCGAGCAGCCCGGGGCCGACGACAACGGCACCGGAGTGGCCGCCCTGCTGGAACTGGCCCGCCAGCTTGGCGCGCAGGCCCAACTCAAGTACCGCATCGACCTAGTGGCTTACACGCTGGAGGAGCCGCCGTTTTTCCGCACGGCCCAAATGGGCAGCTACGTGCACGCGGCCGCGCTGAAGACGGCCGGCGTGCCGGTGCGCGGCATGGTGGCGCTCGAAATGCTGGGCTATTACGACGACCGCCGGGGCTCGCAGCACTACCCCATCGGGCCGCTGAAACTCATTTATGGCAGCCGGGGCAACTACGTGACGGTGGCGCAGAAATTCGGCAACGGGCCGTTTGGGCGGCGTTTCGCGCGGCGGTACCGGCAGGTGGCCGGGCTGCCCGTGAAGCGCTTCAAGGCCCCGACCTGGCTGGCGGGCATCGACTTCTCCGACCACCTCAACTACTGGAAGTTCGGCTATCCGGCCTTGCTGCTCACCGACACGGCCTTCTACCGCAACCGCAGCTACCATAAGACCACCGACACCCTGGCCCGGCTCGATATGCGCCGCCTGGCCCTGGCCGTTGATGCGCTGCTGGCGACGGTATTGGTGGGCGGCTGAGTATGCGGGAGAGGCGATATTTTTGCTAAACTGGTATATGTTTGCTAAATAACTGTAGCTTTGGGTTTCACCCCAAACGATAGTGCCTTATGAACGCGCCCGCCTGTCCCAAATGCGATTCGACGGAAGCTACTAAAAGTGGCGTAATCAACGAGCGGCAGCGGTTCAGGTGCCGGCAGTGCGGCTACCACTACACGGTGGCCAAGGTAGGGCGCGAGGTGGACAGCTACTACGTCATCAAGGCCTTGCAGCTCTACATCGAGGGGGTGAGCTACCGCGAGATTGAGCGCCTGCTGGGTGTGAGCCACGTGAGCGTAATGAACTGGGTGAAGAAATACGGCGTGAAAGCCCCGCGCCAGCCCGACTATCACCCAACCTATAAAATACTGAATCATAAAGAGCTGGCTGAATATTTTCAACAGCCCGGCAACCTGAAGGGGGCTGGCATGGTGGTGACTGAGCTGGGCGACAAGTTCATGGTGATTCGCTGGGAGCGGTTTCGGGGGGGCTGAGCTATAGCGGGGCAGTGCAGCTATAGCAGGCGGAGCGGCATTGAGCCGGGAATGTATAGGTTTGGGGAAACTGACCGGCCACTCCCGCTGTGGGATGCGCTGGTTGAGCCGCTCTTATTCCCATTATTCCCCAAACCCATGCCTACACTTCGCTACGCCCTGACCCTGAGTGCGCTGCTGGCCGCCGAAGCGGTTTCGGCTCAGGTGCAGCCGCCACCCGTTGGTAACCCTCCTTCGCCGCCGCCGGCCGCTATGGCCCCGCCGCCCGCCCCGGCTGCGCCCGCCAAGTCGGCACCCTACGGCGGTGGCCTGAAGATGAACCTCTCGCCCGATGGCTCGAAATACGTGCGAATTTTACTTTGGACGCAGGTGTATGCCCGCTACAACGAGAACAACACCGGTACGCTGCGCGCCCCCGGCGTGGCTAAGGAAAGCCAGGTCGACTTCGGCATCCGGCGCTCGCGCATGGTGATAATGGCCCAGCTCAACCCCCGGTTTCTGGTGTATACCCACCTGGGTATCAACAACCAGAACGCCGTGAGCGGGGGCGTGGCTCCCGGCACCGACGGCAAAAAGCCGCAGCTCTTTATTCACGAGGCCGTGACGGAGTTCAAGGTGAACAAGTACCTGAGCCTGGGCGCGGGCCTGCACTACTACAACGGCATCTCGCGCATCACCAACGCCAGCACCACCAGCATCCTGCCGCTGGACCTGCCGCTGACCAACTTCCCCACCATCGACCAAACCGACCAGTTTGCGCGCTGGCTGGGCATCTACGCCAAAGGCCGCATCGGTAAATTCGATTACCGCGTGGCCATGGACGACGCCTACCTGACCAACCTGACCAGCACCCCGCTGAGCCTGGGCGTGACCTCGCCGGCGGGGGTGAGCACCGGCACGGGCGTGGCCAACTACAACCCGCAGAACACCAACCACGTGTACCAGGGCTACTTCAGCTACAATTTCCTGGAGCCCGAGGCCAACCTGCTGCCCTATACGCAGGGCACCTACCTGGGCACCAAGCGGGTGTTCAGCATCGGCACGGGCTTTTTGTATAACAAGGACGCCATGTACTCGCGCACGGCCGGCAGCGCCGTTACGGTGACGCCGGGAGTGACAACCGACCCGTTCAGCACCATCGCCACCAACAAGCACGACATGGTGATGCTGGGCTTCGATGCCTTTTATGACGCGCCGCTCGATACGGCTTCGCGCACGGCCATCACCCTATACGGGGTGTACTACAACTTTAATATGGGGCCGAATTACGTGCGCTACGTGGGGGCCGAAAACCCGGGCTACGGCATCGCGGCGGGCGGCAATGCTGCCCTGCGCGGAAATGCCGTGCCACAGTCGGGCACCGGCGGGGTGTTTTACGGGCAAGTGGGCTTCCTGATGCCCAAAAATACCTTCGGCCCCAAGGCCCGCCTGCAACCTTACGTGGCCTACCAGCACGCCACCTACGAGGGCCTGAAAACCACCGACGGCAGCGTGCGCGGTGTGAACATCACCGACCTGGGCCTGAACGTGCTACTCGATGGGCACAACGCCAAAGTCACGCTCAATTACCGGCACCGGCCTGATTTCACCAACGTGAACGACGTGCAGTACCGCCCCGAAATCACCCTGCAAACGCAGGTGTTTCTGTAGGCCCGGGCACCGTTTCTTTCTCATTCTTCAAGCCTGAAATTTCCCCGACACCATGGAGCAACCATCGACCCTTGCCGGCTATGCGGCGGCCCCGGCCGCCCACGACAACAACAATACGCCGGTCAGCAAAATCTGGCAGGTGATTACGGCCTCCTCGGTGGGAACCGTGATTGAGTGGTACGACTTTTACATTTTCGGCTCGCTGGCGACCATTATTGCCACCCAGTTTTTTCCGAAAACCAACCCGCTGGCGGCGCTCCTCAGCACGCTGGCTGCGTTTGCGGTGGGCTTCGTGGTGCGGCCGTTCGGGGCGGTGGTGTTCGGGCGCATCGGCGATATGGTGGGGCGGAAGTACACCTTTCTGCTCACACTGCTGCTCATGGGCGGCTCCACGTTCTGCATTGGGCTGATTCCGAATTACGCCACGATTGGGGTGATGGCCCCGGTGCTGATTTTCTTTCTGCGCGTGGTGCAGGGCCTGGCCCTGGGCGGCGAGTACGGCGGCGCGACCACCTACGTGGCCGAGCACGCCCCCGATAGCCAGCGCGGCTACTACACCAGCTTTATCCAGACCACGGCTACCATTGGCCTGTTCATCAGCATTGCCGTGATTGTGGGCACCAAGCTCACGATGGG
>JALYUI010000777.1 GCA_030853845.1 Bacteroidota bacterium
TGAGGGCGGCCGTGGCCACGCCCCACTCCTCGGCCCCCAGCAGGGCGGCCACGGCCAGGTCGCGGCCGGTTTTGAGCTGGCCGTCGGCTTGCAGCACCACGCGGCTGCGCAGCTGGTTGCGCACCAGCGTCTGGTGGGCTTCGGCCAGGCCCAGCTCCCAGGGCAGGCCGGCGTGCTTGATGGAGCTGATGGGCGACGCGCCCGTGCCGCCATCGTAGCCGGCAATCAGAATCACGTCGGCGTGCGCCTTGGCCACGCCCGCCGCAATGGTGCCCACGCCCGCTTTGCTCACCAGCTTCACGTTGATGCGGGCGGCGCGGTTGGCATTTTTCAGGTCGAAAATCAGTTGGGCCAGGTCTTCGATGGAGTAGATATCGTGGTGGGGCGGGGGCGAAATCAGGCCCACGCCGGGCGTGGCGTGGCGCACCTTGGCAATCCACTCGTCCACTTTGTGGCCGGGGAGCTGGCCGCCTTCGCCGGGCTTCGCGCCCTGGGCCATCTTGATTTGCAGCTCGTCGGCGTTGGTGAGGTAGTGGGCCGTGACGCCGAAGCGGGCCGAGGCCACCTGCTTGATGGCCGAGCGCATGGAGTCGCCGTTAGGCAACCGCTCGTAGCGCATGGGGTCTTCGCCGCCCTCGCCGGTGTTGCTTTTGCCGCCGATGCGGTTCATGGCAATGGCCAGGGTGCTGTGCGCCTCGTGCGAAATCGAGCCAAAGGACATGGCCCCGGTCGCAAAGCGTTTCAGAATACCCTCGGCCGGCTCCACCTCGTCCAGCGAAATTGGCTCGCGGTGGCGGGCGAAATCCAGCAAGCCGCGCAGGGTAAACAGGCGCTCCGGCTGCTCGTTTACCAGCTTCGCGTAGCGCTGATAAGTAGCGTAGTTGTTGGTGCGGGTGGCCAGCTGCAGCAGGTGCACCGTTTCGGGATTGAACATGTGGGCCTCGCCGCGCCGCCGCCAGTGGTAGAGGCCACCATCGGGCAGCAGTACCTGCTCGTCGGGGGTGCTGGTTTTGAAGCCCTGAAAGTGCTTGTAGAGCGTTTCACGGGCAATTTCATCCAAACCCAGCCCGCCGATGCGCGTCACCGCCCCGCAGAAATAGGCATCTACCACGGCCTGGTTCAGGCCCAGAATCTCGAACACCTGCGCGCCGTGGTAGCTCTGCAAGGTCGAAATGCCCATTTTCGAGAAGATTTTCAGCAGCCCGTCGCACACGGCCTTCACGTAGTTGGCCGTGAGCTGCGGGTAGTCGAGGGCGGTGTTCAGGTGCCCGGCCTCGCGCATGGTCCGGATGGTGGACAGCGCCAGGTAGGGATTGATGGCGGTGGCCCCAAACGACAGCAGGCAGGCGAAATGGTGCACCTCCCACACGTCGCCGGCCTCCACTACCAGCCCCACCGAGCCGCGAAAACCGAGCTTGATGAGGTGGTGATGCACCGCCGACACGGCCAGCAGCGACGGAATGGGCGCGTGCTCCGAGTCCACGGCACGGTCCGACAGAATCAGCACCTCGAAGCCGTCGTTCACCGCGTCCTCGGCGTAGCGGCACAGGCGGGCCAGGCCGCGCTCCAGCGCCCCCGGCAGCCCGTCGGCCTTGAAATAGGTTTGCAGCGTCTTGGCATTGAACATGCCGGTGTCGATGCTGCGCAGCTTTTCCAGCTCGTGGTTGCTCAGAATGGGCTGGCGCAGCGCCACGCAGTGGCAGTGGTGCTTGTCTTCGTCCAGAATATTGCCGTTGTTGCCCAGGAAGGTGGCCAGGCTCATCACCAGCCGCTCCCGAATGGGGTCGATGGGTGGGTTGGTGACCTGCGCGAAAAACTGCTTGAAGTAGCTGCTCAAGTGTTGCGGCTGGTCGGAAAGCACGGCCAGCGGCACATCCACGCCCATCGAGCCGATGGGTTCCTTGCCCTCCACGGCCATGGGCGTGATGAGCACGTCGATGTCCTCGCGGGTGTAGCCGAACACCTGGTGATACTTGAACACGGCGTCGGCGGCCAGGTCGGTGAACATCTGGCGCGGCTCGGGCAGCTCTTCGAGGCGAATCTGATACTCGTTCAGCCACGCACCGTAGGGCTGGCGGCCGGCAGCCTGGGCCTTCAGCTCTTCATCGGTGATGATGCGGCCGGCCACGGTATCGACCAGCAGCATCTTACCGGGTTGCAGGCGGCCTTTCTGCACGATGGTGGCGGGGTCGATATCGAGTACGCCCGCCTCGGAAGCCACCAGCACGCGGCCGTCGGTGGTTTCGAGGTAGCGCAGTGGGCGCAGGCCGTTGCGGTCGAGCATGGCCCCAATCTGCTGGCCGTCGGTGAAAATGAGGGCAGCCGGCCCGTCCCAGGGCTCCATAAACGTGGCGTGGAACTCGTAGAAAGCCTTTTTGAGCGGGTCCATCTGGGTGTTGCCATCCCAGGCTTCGGGCACCAGCATCATCATCACGTGGGGCAGCGGGCGGCCCGAGTGCAGCAGGATTTCAACCACATTATCCAAGCAGGCCGAGTCCGACTGCCCGGCATCGACTACCGGCAGCAGCATGTCCATCTCCTCGGCCGAGAAGTAGGGCGACACGTAGTTGCGCAAGCCCGCGTAAAACCAGTTCAGGTTGCCGCGTAGCGTGTTGATTTCGCCATTATGCGCCAGGAAGCGGAACGGCTGGGCCAGCTTCCAGCTGGGGAAGGTGTTGGTCGAAAACCGCGAATGCACCAGCCCGAAGGCCGACACCACCCGCTCGTCGCTGAGGTCGGGGAAGTAGCCGCGCACCTGGTAAGTGGTGAGCTGGCCCTTGTACACAATGGTTTTGCAGGAGAGCGAGGCGAAGTAGAACACGTCCATCGCGGCCGGCACCGTTTCGCGCACCGTCTTGAATATCAGCCGGCGCAGCACGTAGAGCTTGCGCTCGAAATCTTCGGGGTTGGTGATGCCGGCCGGGCGGCCGAAAAATACCTGCTCCATCACGGGCTCGGCAGCCAGCGCCGTGGGGCCGATGCCGGCTGGGTTTACCGGCAGCACGCGGTAGCCCAGGCGCGGGAAGCCCAGCCGCGCCGCCGCCCCGTCGATAACGCTGCGGCAGGCTTGACGCAGGGTTTCATCCTTGGGCAGGTAGGCCATGCCCACGCCGTAGCTGCCCGGCTCGGGCAGGCGAATAGCCAGCGCCACGCACTCCTGGAGCAGAAACCAGTGCGGAATCTGGATGAGCAGGCCCGCCCCGTCGCCCGAGTCGGCATCGCAGCCGCAGGCCCCCCGGTGCTCCATGTTTTCGAGCATAGTGAGCGCGTCGGTAATGGTTTGGTGGGTCTTGCGGCCGTTGAGGTAGGTGATGAAGCCGGTTCCGCAGGCGTCGTGCTCAAATTCGGGGCGGTACAGGCCTTGGGCGGCATCGGAAGTCATGGCAAGAGATACTAAATGAGTGGCTTACCGGGGCCATAAGACGGCACGGATTGGTAAGTTACCGATATAATCTCCGGATTCCGCCCGCAATGCAAGAAGTTTGGATTACTTTTTCGAAAAACTAAATTCTGCCCTTCGGCCAAAGCACCACAAACGATTTCTGCCTTTTCTGAACCAAATACCCCTTCAAATGCAAGGTCTGATACCCATATTATTCGCTTCTGTGGCCGGAATGGGGCACGCTTTCGAACCCGACCACCTGCTGGCCGTGGGTAACCTCATTTCACGCCGCGATACCTTGGCCGAAGCCCTGCGCGACGGCGTGTACTGGGGCCTGGGCCACACCACCACGCTGGTTATTGTGGGTGCGATTATCCTGCTGGGCCGCGTTACGTTCCTCACCTCCGCCTATTTCGAAGCCGCCGTGGGCCTCATGCTCATCGTCATGGGCATCAGCCGCCTGCTCGACCAGCGCCGCGAAGCCGCGAAAGTGCGCCCCGGCGTGGCCCCGTCGCGCGCCGCCTACGCCGTGGGCCTGCTCCACGGCCTGGCCGGCAGCGGCGCATTAGTGCTGCTGGTGATGAGCGAAATCCGTAGCCCGTGGCTGAGTGTGCTGTACTTCGCGGTATTCGGTGCGGGCTCCGTCCTGGGCATGTTCATCGTGGCCGGGCTGTGCAGCGTGCCGTTCACGCGGCGCATGCGGATTAGCCGGGTGCTGAAAACGGCTACGATTACGCTTTCTTCGCTGGTCTGTATTCTGTATGGCGGGTGGATGATAGTTGGAGTGCTGAATGGGTGAATTGGTGGATGGTTGAATTGGGTGGATTGGCAAGTGGTTAAAAATGTTGAATCTTGAGCTATGGAAGATACTGTTTTGGATTCAGCGGCCGAGCCACAGAAGAAATACCTGCGACTTGGCGATATAGAATGCTAGCGTGTCAGCTTCGCACTTAGCAATAAGGTGTGGGAAATTGTAGGCAAATGGCCGCCGATGGCACAACGGACGTTGGGCGAGCAGTTTGTTCGAGCTACTGATAGCATTTCGGCAAACATTGCGGAAGGCTTCGGACGCTACAGTAAAAAAGATAAAATCAGGTTTTACCGCATTGCTTACGGCTCCCTGTTC
>JALYUI010000711.1 GCA_030853845.1 Bacteroidota bacterium
GTGACCAGCAATGCCGCGGAGGCCAGCAAGGTGCTAAGCATCAAGGGCTCGGTGCTGACGAAGGACCAGATTAAGCCCACGCTCACGCCGGCCCAACTGGCTGCTTCGCCCCATTTGGTGCTCGACCGCAGCGCCCACGATTTCGGCAAAATGGAGGCCGGCCAGCAGCCGGTAGCGCGCTTCACCATCAAAAACACGGGCAAAACCGAGCTGGTGCTCGGCGCGCTCTCGTCGGGCTGCTACTGCGTGGGCTACAAAGCCAGCCCCGCCCCGCTGGCCCCCGGCCAGAGCGAAGTAGTGGAGCTGCTTTACACCCAGCGCCAGCTCGGGCAGGTGAGCGACGCCGTGACCATTACCTCGAACGACGTGAGTGGCGACGCTAGAATCACGCTCAAGGCCACCATCGTGCGCGACCTCAACGGCACGAGCATGATGAAGGAAAGCACCACGAGCGTGCCGTTTAAGTAAGGCCCCTAAAGTCACGGATTAGCACGGATTTGGTAGTTGATTAAACTGGAGCCCTGCCATTGTGGCGGGGCTTTTTTTTGGAGTGATTTTAGACTGATGTTTGTACATCAATCATTGTTATCAAGTCATCTTCATCATGGAAAATGTAACCTCCGGTACTGTTCCCACTACAAACAATGCCTACGCAGTACCCGCCCAAACACGCATCGGCCACGTTCATTTGCAGGTAACGGACCTTGATAAGGCGCTGGGATTTTACTGCGGCGTGCTGGGATTTCAGCTCATGCTTCGGTTTGGGCCGCAGGCGGCGTTCATCTCGGCCGGCGGCTACCACCATCACATTGGCCTCAATACCTGGAACAGCCTGGGCGGGCCCCGCGCCCGCAAGCAGGGCGCGGGGCTCTACCACACCGCCATTCTCTACGCCACGCGGGCCGAGTTGGCGGGGGCGTTGCGCCAGCTCGTAGCCGCCGACTACCCCATTACCGGCGCGGCCGACCACGGCGTGTCGGAAGCCATTTACCTCGACGACCCCGATGGCAACGGCGTGGAGCTGTACTGGGACCGGCCCCGCACCGAGTGGCCTATGAGCGCCGATGGCGAGGTGCAGATGTTCACCCACACCCTCGATTTGAACGCGCTGCTGGCCGAGGCCGTCTGACCGCGCCGACGGCCAATTCCGATGCGGGCCAAAAATGCTGGCTGAACCAAAATCTCGCACCATTGGTACTAAGCGCACCGCGTATCTTTGCGGTTCGAAAGTTCATTACCTCCCCTCACCCCTCTTATTCCCACCTTCGCTCATGATTATTGGCGTTCCTAAGGAGATTAAAAATAATGAAAACCGCGTGGGCCTCACGCCCGCCGGCGTAGCCGAGCTGCGCAAGCACGGCCACACGCTGCTGGTGCAGCGCACGGCCGGCGAAGGTTCGGGCTTCTCGGATGAGGAGTACCAATCGGCGGGCGCGACCATTCTCGGCACCATTGCCGAGGTGTACGGGCAGGCCGAAATGATTATCAAAGTGAAGGAGCCGATTGCCGAGGAGTATCCACTCATCAAGGAGAACCAACTGCTGTTCACGTACTTCCACTTTGCCAGCGGCGAGGAGCTCACCCACGCCATGATTGAGCGCAAGGCTGTTTGCCTGGCTTATGAAACGGTGGAGCTTAGCAACCGCGCCCTGCCCCTGCTCATTCCGATGAGCGAAGTAGCCGGCCGCATGGCCCCGCAGGAAGGTGCTAAATACCTGGAGAAACCCCTGAAAGGTCGCGGCATTCTGCTCGGCGGCGTGCCCGGCGTGAAGCCCGCCAACGTGCTCGTGCTGGGCGGCGGCGTTGTAGGCACCCAGGCCGCGAAAGTAGCCGCCGGCCTCGGCGCGCAGGTCACCATCATGGACGTGAGCCTGACCCGCCTGCGGGAGCTCGATGACTTTATGCCCAAAAACGTGGTGACGCAGTACTCGAACGAGTACAACATCCGCGAAGCCATTAAAACTTCCGACCTGATTGTGGGCGCGGTGCTGATTCCCGGTGCGAAAGCCCCGCACCTCATCACCCGCGACATGCTGAAAACCATGCGCCCCGGCACCGTAGTAGTCGACGTGGCCGTGGACCAGGGCGGCTGCATCGAAACCTGCCACCCCACCACGCACGAAAACCCGACCTTCATCATCGACGACGTGGTGCACTACTGCGTGGCTAACATGCCCGGGGCGGTGCCCTACACCAGCACGCTGGCGCTCACCAACGCCACCCTGCCCTACGCCGTGAAACTGGCCAACCAGGGCTGGCAGGAAGCCTGCCGCCGCGACGAGGCCCTGCGCCTCGGCCTGAACGTGGTGCATGGCGAGGTGGTATACAAAGGCGTGGCCGACGCCTGGGGCCTGCCCCTGGTGAACGTGGAAACCGTGCTGGAACTGGCCGCGGTGTAAATTAAAAATGGCGCATTAAAGAGTTAAAATGCCTTCCCGCTTCATTGTTGGGAAGGCATTTTAATGTTTTCTCAATTGCTATTTTTTAACTCCTAATTCTTAATTTTTAATTCTTAATTATCCTTGCTTCCCTCCCCCGCTATTCGCCTATTGCTGCGCCGTTTTGCCCTGTTGCTGGGCGTGTACTCGCTGCTGCGGCTGGGCTTTTATCTAATGAATCCGGCTACTTTTAGTGGCATTGGGCCGGGCGCGCTGGCGGGGGCTTTCGGGCACGGGCTGCGGTTTGACGTGGCCGCGCTGCTGTGGCTGAACCTGCCGTTGGTGCTGCTCTCGCTGCTGGTACCCGTGTCGGCGCGGCGCGGGCAGCTAGCGCTACGCGGGCTGCTGGTGCTGCTAAACCTGCCCGGCATTTTACTCAATGTTATTGACTGGGAATACTTTAAGTTTATCGGGCGGCGCTTGAGCAACGAGTGGAACACCATCGGGCACGACATTGCCCGGCAGGCCGGGCAAATCGGGCAGCACTACTGGTACCTGGCCATTCCGCTGGCGGCGCTGGTGTATGCGCTGTGGTGGCTGTGCCCCATGCCCACCCGCGCCGAGCTGGCAGTCCCGGCCGGCCGCTGGCGCTGGGTGCAGCGCGGCCTCGAGTTTATGCTGACGGTGGGCCTAGTGGTGCTGGGCCTGCGCGGCGGCTGGCAGCTGAAGCCCCTGCGCACCGGCGCGGCCTTCGAGCAGCCGCCCGCCGTGCTCGGCCACCTGGCCCTGAACAGCACGTTCACAGTGCTGAAATCATTCGATGAAGTGCCCATTGAACGGGTGGACTACTTTGCCGGCCCGGCGGTGCTGCGGCCAATGCTGGGGGCCGCGCCGGTGCCCGCCCGTCCGGTTGCAATGCCCTCGCAAAACGTGGTGGTGCTGCTAGTCGAGAGCTTTGCCTCGGAATATAACGGGGTAGAAAACGGCGGGCAGGGCGGCTACACGCCATTTTTCGATTCGCTGGCCGTGGTGCCCGGCGCGCGGCTGCTGCGCGACAACTACGCCAACGGCCGCCGCTCCATTGAGGCGCTGCCGGCCGTGCTTTCAGGCCTGCCCTCGCTGATGGATGAGCCGTTCATCACCTCCAGCTTTCAGACGGCGGAGCTGCACGGGCTGGGCGAAATGCTGGGCCGCCACGGCTACACCACGGCCATCTACCACGCCGGCACCAACGGCACCATGGGCTTCGATATGTTCGCGGGCATTGCCGGCATGCAGCACTACTACGGCCTGAGCGAGTACCCCGGCGGCGCGGCCAGTCCCGACTACGACGGCCACTGGGGCATTTTCGATGAGCCCTACCTGCAATATTTCAGCCGGCAGCTCACGGCCACCAAACAGCCGTTTTTCGCCACCCTGTTCACCCTGAGCGCCCACGACCCATTCACTTTGCCCAAGCAGTATCGGGGCCGGTTCCCACCGGGCACACTACCTATTCATCCCACCGTGGCCTACACCGACCTGGCGCTGCGGCGCTTCTTCGCGACAGCCCAAAAGCAACCCTGGTACGCCAATACGGTGTTCGTGCTCACGGCCGACCACACCTCGCAAACCGACCGCGCCGGCTACCAGAACCTGCTGGGCAACCACCGCACCCCGCTGCTGTTCTTCAGCCCCGGCCAGCCGCTGCCGCCCACCCGCCCGGACCGCATCACCGAGCAGGCCGACGTGCCGGCCTCGGTGCTCGACGTGCTGGGCCTGCGCAGCGAGCAGCCGCGCCTGCTGCCCTTCGGCTCGTCGGTGTTCGATACGGCCAGCCCCGGCCGGGCTTTGTTCCGCGACAACGACTCGTACTTCCTCGTGCATGCCGATTTCGTGGCCGAGCTCACCAACAAGAACGAGGTGCGTCTCTACCCCTACCAGAACCACTTTATGCCCCCCCAACCGCTGGCCAACCCCGACCCGGCGCTGGTTCAACAGTACGGCGACGAGCTGCGGGCCTGCGTGCAGTTCTACGTAAACGGGCTGCTGGACAATAAGCTGTACAAGCTCAAGTAACCGAAGTTGCGGAGTAGCCGCAGCGCGGTTACCGGTTTGTAAGCAAACGGGTGAATTTCACGTCCCCACGGCCGTTGCAAATGGCGGTATCTCCGCCAGCCGCTCATTCGTACGGGTTTCGAAGTTGACCCGCCAGCAGTAGTGCACGAGGCCGTTGGTGAGCAGCAGCAGCGGCGCACCGATGGTCTGGTTGTAGGTGGTGGCCTGCCGGGCCACGGCCGCGTCGATGGCTACGCTGGGCGCTTTGCATTCGACCAGCAGCAGGGGTTGGCCGGTGGGGTCGAGGGCCAGCAGGTCGGTGCGCTTGCGGCGCTGGTTGTAGCGCAGGCCGCGCTCGAGGGCCAGCAGGCCGCGCGGGTAGCCCAGAAAGTCGATGAGGTAATGCACGACGTGCTGGCGCACCCACTCCTCGGGGGTGAGCACGACGTGCCGGCGCCGGAGCGAATCCCAGATGAGGGGCTGATTTGTGGCCGATTGCGTAAGTTTGGCTTCGAAAGGCGGCAGGTCCAGGGCTTGCATCACCTCCAAAGGTACCTTTTCAATGGGTGAATGAGTGAATGGGTAAATGGGTGAATGATTTTGTAATCAGGCCCCCGCTTGCCATTCACCCATTCACCCATTCACTCATTCACCCATTGCACCCATGAAGACCAAAGAAGAAATTGTAAACAACTGGCTGCCGCGCTACACGGGCGTGGCCCTCGATGATTTTGGGCAATACATTTTGCTCACCAACTTCAGCAACTACGTGTACATGTTTGCCGAGCAGTTCGGCGTGGAGGTGAACGGGCTCGACAAGCCCATGCAGTCGGCCACGGCCAACGGTATCACCATCATCAACTTCGGCATGGGCTCGCCGATGGCGGCCACGGTAATGGACCTGCTGTCGGCCATCAAGCCCAAAGCGGCGCTGTTTCTGGGCAAGTGCGGCGGCCTGAAAAAAACCAAGCTTGGCGACCTGGTGCTGCCCATCGCGGCCATTCGCGGCGAAGGAACTTCCGACGACTACCTGCCCAAGGAAATCCCGGCCCTGCCTTCGTTCCGACTCCAGCGCGCGGTTTCGTCGATGATTAAAAAGCACGAGATGGACTACTACACCGGCACGGTGTACACCACCAACCGCCGCGTATGGGAGCACGATACCGAGTTTAAGGATTACCTGCGCCGGGTGCGGGCCCTGGCCGTGGACATGGAAACGGCCACCATTTTCGTGTGCGGATTCATGAACGAGATTCCCCACGGCGCGCTGCTGCTGGTGAGCGACAACCCCATGACCCCGGAAGGCGTGAAAACCTCCGAATCGGACTCCAAAGTGACCACCAATTTCGTAAAGCAGCACCTGCAAATCGGCATCGAGTCGCTCCAGGAGCTACAGAACTCGGGCGAGTCGGTGAAGCACATGCGCTTCGACTAAAGACCGCAGATTGTAACGGATTTGACGGATTTCACAGATTCGAATTGACCCAGCATGAGGCCGTTTCTTACTGATTTTCGATTTGGGTCGCGGGGCGGGGCGGCAGTATTACTGCTGCTCAGCCTTGTGGGTTGCGACCGGGTGAAGCACCGGGCCAAGGAAACCCTGCGGCAGACCAGCGAAACGGTGGGGCAGTCGGCCACCGTGGTAGCCGATGGCCTGGCTACCGGGGCCCAGCGCGAGGCGGCGCAAACCCGCCTCAGCCCCGCCCTACAGGCGCGTGGGCTACAGCTGGGCAAGTCGTTTGTGGCCAGCGACGACAGCGTGCGCGCCGGCCGGCCGCAGCTGGCACTTTACGTCATCTTCGAGCGGGCTTTCCGCGATACCGTCCGGGTGCGCCTGCTCGATAACCAGGGGGCGGAGTATGGCCGCAGCCGCGTGCTCTTGCAGGGCCGGGCCGATGAGGCGCGGCCATTTCCGGTGCATTTCGACTCGCATCTGCATTTCGAGCTCGGCACGCAGGTGGTGGTAGAATAAAAAGAGAGCGTCAGGCTAAGCCTGACGCTCTCTTTTGCTTTTAAAATTCTCTGATTTCCCCTATTCATGCCCTTCACTCCTGTTTTCAGTTCGCAACTCGCCACTGCGCTGCTGGCCTTCACGCTGCTGGGCGGCTGCCAGCCGCAACGCGAATCCGTTGATTTGCTCGTAAGCAACGCCACGGTTTATACCGTCGATTCGACCTTTTCGAAAGCCGAAGCCTTCGCAGTGAAGGATGGCCGGTTTGTGGCCGTTGGGCCGGCGGCCGAGCTCAGGGCGAAGTACCAGACGGCGCAGGAAGTCGACGCCGGTGGCAAGTTCATCTACCCCGGCTTTTACGACGCACACTGCCATTTCTACCGGTACGCGCTGGCCCTGCCGAGCGCCGATTTGGTGGGCACCAATTCCTGGAAAGAGGTGATTTTGAAGCTGCAACATAACCGGCAGCAATACCCGCAGGCCACCTGGCTCACGGGCCGCGGCTGGGACCAGAACGACTGGCCGAGCAAGCAGTTTCCGACCAAAGACACGCTCGACCTGTTGTTTCCCGACGTGCCGGTGCTGCTTACCCGCGTAGATGGCCACGCCGCGCTCGTGAACCAGAAGGCGCTGGACTTGGCCGGCGTCACGGCCGCCACGCCCATCAGCGGCGGAGTTATTGCCCGCGATGCGCAGGGCCACCTTACCGGCCTGCTGGTCGATAACGCCACCCGGCTGGTAAGCAGCAAAATCCCTGACCCGGCCCCAGCCGAGGCCGCCCGGCTGCTGCTGCAAGCCCAGCAAAACTGCCTGGCCGTGGGCCTCACCAGCCTCGCCGATGCCGGCCTCGACAAAGCCAACATCGACCAGCTGGCCGCCCTCCAGCAGCTGCGCAAGCTGAAGCTGCGCATATACGCCATGCTCAACCCCACGCCCGAAAACCGCGCCTACTACCTCAAAAACGGCCCGGTATTGACGGACCAGCTCACCATCAACTCCTTTAAGGTGTACGCCGACGGCGCTTTGGGCTCGCGCGGGGCCTGCCTGGTGCAGCCCTACGCCGACAAGCCGAAGGAAACCGGCTTCCTGCTTTCGACCGAAAAAGAATTCCGCGCCCTGGCCACGGAGTTGGCCGCGTCGAAATTTCAGATGAACACCCACGCCATTGGCGACTCGGCCAACCGCCTTATCCTCAATATCTACGGCGCGGCCCTGAAGGGCCAGAAGGACCGGCGCTGGCGCATCGAGCACGCCCAGGTGGTCACGCCGGCCGACATGCCCAAGTTCGGACAATTCGGCATCGTGCCCTCGGTGCAGCCCACCCACGCCACTTCCGACATGTACTGGGCCGGTGAGCGGCTGGGCCCTGCCCGCCTGAAAACGGCCTACGCCTACGCCGAGCTGCTGAAACAGTACGGCCAACTGGCCCTGGGCTCCGACTTCCCGGTCGAGGCCATTAACCCACTCTATGGCTTCCACGCGGCCGTGGCCCGGCAGGATGCGAAGAACTTCCCCGCCGCCGGCTTCCAGATGGAAAACGCCATCAGCCGCGAGCAGGCCCTGCGCGGCATGACCACCTGGGCCGCCCACGCCGCCTTCGAGGAGAAGCGCAAGGGCCAGATTACGGCCGGTATGCTGGCCGATTTCGTGGTGCTGGACATTGACTTGCTGACTGCGCCCAAGGAGCAGCTGCGCGGTGCGCAGGTACTGCAAACCTGGATTGGCGGCGAGCGGGTGTGGGCGAAGAAGTAGGTTCGCGCCTGTTATTGCGAGCGGAGCATTCCGCCTGTTTATAAGCAGTCCGCAGTAGGGTGCGGGGCTTGCTCCCGCCCGTCGTTGCATGACTTGCGGCTGATTTGTGCAACGACGGGCGGGGGCGAGCCCGGCACCCTACTCCGTTCTGAAATGAGTTGTACCCCGATTGGAGAGACCATTTCCCGCCCCTGCTGCTGAGCTAGCAGGTTTTCATCCGCACCCTGAGCAGATTGGCCCGCACCCAGTTCTGCTTCCAGACGGGCCACATTTGCGCAAAGGCATCAGCGGCGATGTTGTGGCGTTGGGTGAATGCGGCGCGGGCGACAGCAACAGTCATTCCCTGGGCCAGCAGCCCTAAAAATTCGTAGTGGTCCGGTTGCAATTCGTACACCGCCAGCCGGTAGTCGTGCCGTAGAACCACACAATAGCTGGGGGCCGCGAAGGGCAGCTCCGGACCCTCGCCTTTTTTGAATTGGGTGTAAAAGGTATTGACCGGAAACTGAAACCGGAACAGGGTGCCGGTGGGAACCAGCTCGATTTCGTCGTCCGCATCGCTCATGGCCGCCAGCCGGTAGCCCTCCTCCGCCGGCCGGTCGAACAGCTCGCTGAGGTCGTATTCAAATGTTGCCAGCTCGATAACGAAATCAATCCAATCCTCTTTTTCGGCCTGCTGCGCATCGGGCCGGTTGGCTTGCAGATACGCCGGAAACCGCCGGCCCAGCTCCGCCAGGTTGTAGTGCGTGGATGGATGCGACGCCAGGTAGTCGTCGGCAAAGGCCCGGAACAGGTCCTCCCCCAGCGCGTACTCCAGCGCGCTGAACTGCTGGGC
>JALYUI010000746.1 GCA_030853845.1 Bacteroidota bacterium
GGTTTGGCGTCAGGCGAAGCGGTAGAGATGCTTCACTGCGCTCTGCATGACGTTCTTTTTGTTTAGCACGCAGCAGCTACTGGGCTGCCGCCGCAGCTTGCTCGGGCTTCACTTTGATGTCGGTGCCCAGGCGTTGCAGGTAAGCAATCAGGGCCACGATTTCCTTGTCGGATTTCACCTCGATGTCTTCCTTTTTTAGCGCGGCCACGATTCCCTGTGCCTGGCCTTGCGCATCGGCTACGGCCTGGCGGTCGAAGCCGGCGGGGTAGGGGGTGCCCAGCTGTTGCAGCACCCGGATTTTGGCGGGCAGCGTGCTGTAGTCGATTTCGTTGTCGAGCAGCCAGGGGTAGGGCGGCATGATGGAGCCCGGCGACATGCTGGTGGGGTCCATCATGTGGTTGTAGTGCCAGGAGTTGGGGTACTTGCCGCCTATGCGGTGCAAATCGGGCCCGGTGCGCTTGCTGCCCCACAGAAAGGGCCGGTCGTACACGAACTCGCCGGCTTTGGAATACTCGCCGTAGCGTTCGGTTTCGGAGCGGAACGGGCGCACCATCTGGGTGTGGCAGTTCGAGCAGCCTTCCTTGATGTAGAGGTCGCGGCCCTGTAATTCGAGCGGCCGGTAAGGCTTCACCGAGGCAATGGTGGGCACGTTGCTTTTCACCAGAAACATGGGCACCATTTCGATAACGCCCCCGATGAGGATGGCCACGGTGGCCGCCAGCGCCAGTTGAAACGGGCGGCGCTCCAGCCAGCGGTGCCAGTGCTCACCGGTAGCGTGCGGCACTTCGGCGGCGGGCAGCAGGGCGGGCGCCTCAGCCATTTCATTGGGTACTAATACGCCGGCCTTGGCCGTTTTGTACAGGTTGTACATCATCAGAAACACCCCGCTCAGGTAGAGCAGGCCGCCCAGGCCGCGCAGGTAGTACATGGGCACAATCTGAAGCACGGTTTCGAGGAAGTTGGGGTACTGCAGCATCCCTTCGCTGTTGAACTGCTTCCACATCAGCCCCTGCGTGAAGCCGGACCAGTACATCGGGATGGCGTAGAACAGAATTCCGAAGGTGCCCAGCCAGAAGTGCGTCGTGGCCAGTTTGGTGGAGAACAACGGCGTTTTGTACAGCCGCGGCCACAGCCAATAGAGCATCCCGAAGGTGAGGAAGCCGTTCCAGCCCAGGGCCCCGACGTGCACGTGGGCCACAATCCAGTCGGTGAAGTGGGCCAGGGCATTCACGTTTTTCAGGGCCAGCATGGGGCCTTCGAAGGTGGCCATGCCGTAGGCCGTGATGGCCACCACGAAGAACTTAAGCACCGGCTCGGTGCGCACCCGGTCCCAGGCCCCGCGCAGGGTCAGCAGGCCGTTTATCATGCCACCCCAACTCGGGGCAATCAGCATGATGCTGAAGGCCACGCCCAGGCTCTGGGCCCAGTCGGGCAGGGCGGTGTACAGCAAGTGGTGCGGCCCGGCCCAGATGTAAATGAAAATCAGCGACCAGAAGTGAATGATGCTCAGGCGGTAGGAATACACCGGCCGCTCCGCCGCCTTGGGCAGGAAGTAGTACATCAGCCCCAGGTAGGGCGTGGTGAGGAAGAAGGCCACCGCGTTGTGCCCGTACCACCACTGCACCAGCGCGTCCTGCACGCCGGCGTACATCGAGTAGCTTTTCATGAAGCTCACCGGCAGGGCCATCGAGTTCACGATGTGCAGCACGGCCACCGTGACGAAGGTGGCGATGTAGAACCAGATGCCCACGTACAGGTGCCGCTCGCGCCGCCGGGCAATGGTGCCGAACATGTTCCAGCCAAACACCACCCACACCACCGTAATGGCAATGTCGATGGGCCACTCCAGCTCCGCGTATTCCTTGGAAGTGGTGAGGCCCAGCGGCAGCGAAATCACGGCCGAGACAATGATGAGCTGCCAGCCCCAGAAGTGAATTTTGCTGAGCACGTCGGAGAACATCCGGGCCTTGCACAGGCGCTGCAAGGAGTAGTAAACGCCCGTGAAGATGCCGTTGCCCACGAAGGCAAAAATGACGGCGTTGGTGTGCAGCGGCCGGATGCGGCCAAACGTGGTGTAGGCGTTGCCCATGTTCACCTCGGGCTTGGCCAGCTCGAAGGCCGCCAGCACCCCCACCAGCATCCCGATAATGCCCCAAACCACCGTGGCAATGCCAAAGTCGCGGACAATCTTGTTATCGTAGAAGAAGGTCTCGATGCCGCGCACGGGCGGTGGAGCCACCAGCAGCGGCCGCGTTTCCGCAATGGGTAATTCTATTTCAGCTTGCATGGCCTGAGTAGCGAGTTTTTTACTGCTTCAAAGGTCCTGCGGGGGGGGGGTGAGGCGGATGACGAAAATCAGGACGAAGGCTGATTGATGTCAGGCGGGTGAGTTAGCATCAAAAAGGGCTGTTTTTGATGCTAGTCGAACGCTTGTTGAGTTCTGAAATACTAGTAGCGCTATCCGTGCATAGCAATTTCAACGAGTTCTGTAACGCGCTGCCACGTTATGCCTGCTTGCTGCTCCCGTGTCAATGCGTGGCCCTCTTCAATTATTTCAACTTGGGGAATGATGCCCAGTTCCTGGGTATGCAGCATCGTTTTAATATTGAGCGTTTCCGGGTAGCCCGGTAGGGCGGTCTGGAGCCAACCGAAATAAGCGGGCTCGTTCATGCGCTCCGGGTCGTTCCATATTTCATTGGTGCGGCGGAAATTCGTCTCGCTCACGCTTGCCCAAACATTCCAGCAAAATGCCTCCTCCGTATCGATGACCGGAATTTCAATGCGGCCCCGGATGAAAAAATGGGTGTCGTCTACCACACAAAGGCTTTCCGTGAGTTCAACCCGACTGTCCCTCTCTTCAGGCGGAACGCTGAAATAATAGTCGGGAAATTCAGCCCCGAAGCACATGGGAAATTCGGCGTGAAATTCCCCGCAACGGGAGCAAGTGAAACCTTCCATATCAGCAAGTCTGGAAACCTGATTTGAGTAGCAATGAGGCTCCGAAGATACTGTTAGCAGCTAAGGCTACTTATCCTGCGTGGTCTCCTCCTCAAACAGCATCCGCACTGCAGGCGTGTAGGTGTCCTCGTACTGGCCCGAGCGCACGGCCCACAGAAACGCGGCCAGAAACGTAAGGGCCACCAGCAGGCTAATGCCGATAAGCAGAAAAATGATGGTCATGTCGGGTTGGATTTAGCAGTGGCAAGTTTGAGGAACGTCATGCTGAGCGCAGCCGAAGCATCTCGCGTGTGGT
>JALYUI010000748.1 GCA_030853845.1 Bacteroidota bacterium
CCTCAGCCCCGGCTTACGGCGCACCCGCCTACAACAACGCGCCCGCTTACGGCCCGCCGGCGCCGGCCTACGCCAGCAACGGCAATGCCCAGCCGGCCTACGATGATGCCGGCGACCAGAGCCAGGACGGCTACGCCCCAGCGCCCACCCGCGCTAGCCAGGGCACGTGGTCGCGCCGGGGCCGTACGCTCGTTATTCACTTGTAAGTGTGGAGCGGAGCCTTTGCTCCGCCACGCCCGCGCAATATCTCACGATTGGCGGAGCAAAGGCTCCGCCCTCCTGGTTCGATTTCCCGCGCACAACTCTCACGATTAGCGGAGCAAAGGCTCCACCCTACAGCTCATGCGAAACCTTGCCGATACCCGGTTTCTGGTGAATGAAACGCTGGCCCTGTTCAGCCGGCTCCAGACCGTGCGCTCGTTTTCGCTGAGCACGCCCATGGTGCAGGCGGCCGCCGTTTCGGCCCCGGCGCAGGCGGCCATCAATGCCCACCTGGCGCACGTAGCTTTCGATTTGCGGCGCAAGCTGCTCGACTTCGTGCACTGGCTGAAATCGCCGGACAGCCGCCGGTTCAGCGCCGCCAAAACCCAGGCCCGCTACGTGCTGCTGAAGCTGCGCTTCAACAACCTGCTCGACCAGGTCGATATTTTTGCCGACGTGCTGGGGCAGCGCTCCGAGCATGGCACCGGCACCTGGGTGGCGGGGCTCGATGTGCTGGCCGAAGATGCGCTGGTGCTGGCGGGCGGCTACTACACGCCGCCGCCGCTCATCTGCTTTCTGGAGCGCGGGCACGGGGCAGCCATCCGGCGGGCCCGCACCCGCCTGCCGGGCGGCGACCTGAGCCCGGTGGGCGTGATTCAGATTCCGCGCGAGCGCATGATTGGCTCGGGCATCGCCTCCTCGCTCATCCACGAAGTGGGCCACCAGGGCTCCGAGCTGCTTGATTTGACTTCGTCCATCCGGGCCGAAATGGAGCAGCACATGGCCAACCATTCGAAGGAAGCCGCCCTGCCCTGGCAGCTGCTGAGCCGCTGGCTGAACGAGATTCTGAGCGACTGCTGGGCCATTGGCCACCTGGGTATTACGGCCACCTACGGCCTGCTGGGCGTGGTGAGTCTGCCGAGCTACTTCGTGTTCCGCATCGGCACCGACGGCCCGCACCCGTTTCCCTGGATTCGGGTGAAAATCAGCCTCGCCCTGGGCCAGGCCCTGTTTCCCGACCCGCAGTGGGCGGCGCTGGGCCGGCAGTGGAACGACCTGTACCCCACGGCCGGCCTCAGCGCCGAGAAGCGGGACCTCATCGGGCGGCTCGAAGCCGTGCTGCCGGCCTTTGCCGACCTGGTGCTGGCCCACCGGCCCAAATTGCTGCGCGGGCAGCGGGTGGGCGACATCTTCCCCACGGCCGGCCGCCGGCCCGGGGAGCTGCGCGCCCACTACGCCGCCTGGCAGCAGCACCCCTACCAGCGCGAGCACTGCGCGCCCTCGCTGGTGTTCGCGGTGGTGGGCCAGGCCAAGGCCGATGGCCGCATCTCGACCACCGACGAAGTACGCATCCTTTCGCACATGCTTGAACGCTGGGCCCTGAACCGGGCTCGCAACTACTGCGTGGTGCCGCCGGCCCTGCCGGCATCGCCCTCATCCTCCACTTTAACCCTAAAACCCCGTACCCATGCTCCGCGAATTAAGCATTGACGCCTCGCAGGTGGCGCTCGGCGACGACTCCACCCTGACCCTGACGCTGACCACCGACCCGGGCGATAAAACCTCGCTCGTTAATTGGCTGGCGCATTCTGACCGCCTCACGCTCACCTTCGACCACCTGGGCGACAGCCGGTCGCCCGAGCCCTTTTCGTTTTACTACGAAGTGCAGGGCGACCAGCTCGTATTTACTGAGCCCCTGCGGCTAAGCACCTCGAAGCGGCCCCGCACCAAGCCGCTGTTCGGCGAGGTGGAGCTGATGACGCCCACCGTGACCCTAAAGGGCCGCAACGGCCTGGAAATAGCCTGGGACGTGCGCACCTGGGACATTGTGGGCACCTACACCGTGAGCGGCGTTATCGACCAGGCGGACAGCGAGAACACCGCAGCTCCGGACTACGACTTCGGCCCGATTAAGCTGCGGGTGCAGGAGCAGGAAGTAGACGCCCCGGTGCGGGTGTCGCTGGGCGAGGCCAAGCGCGAGGAAACCTACGACCAGACGCTGTGGGGCCTCATCCGGCGGCGCAGCATCAACTTCAGCCGCTACCGGGGCTTCATCGACCGGGTGCTGTGCACCCAGCCCGACGCCCGAACCCAGCCCGTGCGCGACTACGCGTCGTCGCGCAGCCTGCCCTTCAGCCGCTCGGCGTCGTACTCGATGCTGAAGTACGCCACCGAGTATTACCTGATGATGGAGGCCGGCGTGGTGCCCAGCATCGACGACCTGGCCGGGCCGCAGGGCCGCGACGGCAACCTGAACTTTCAGCGGCCCAACCACGACGACATCAGCGACGAGAAGCGCCGCTTGGGCGGGCCGGCCTTCGGCGTGAACGCCCTGCGCGACGATTACCTCGAACGCCTCGAAAACGAGGAAGGCAAGGTGCTCCCGTACTTCAAGCTGATTGTGGAAAAGCTGGGCGAAGTGCCCCTGAAAGACCCGCAGGACCTGGTGGGCGGCGACGACGTGTGCTACGGCATTCTGAAATCGAAGCTGCAAGGCCCGCCCATGATGGAGCTCATCTGGTCGTACTGGCACGAGGAAGGCGGCCTGGTGCAAACCATGAACGCGCTGAGCCTGCGCTTCCAGAACGTGCGCCGCCCCGGCCCCGGCCCCGACCCGCTGGCCAACATGGCCATCGACCCGCTGCGCCCCCTGAACAACATCATCTGGGGCTACATCGAGGACGAGCGCAACCGCCTCACCATGAACCGCCGCAATCTGGAGTACCAGTACGAGTACGGCTTCGGCCTGATTGGACGCGGCGTGCAGCCCATTGCGGTGGCCGAAAACCGCACGTTCTTCCTGCGGGGCTTCCACTCGCTGCTGCGGGCTGCCACCGAGTTCTACCAGCAGGCCAACTTCACGACGGTGATTCCCGATGGCTTCCCCATCCTCAACCACCTGCGCGAGGTGCACCTCACGCTGGCCGAAGGCGCCCACAACCAGTACGGCGACCTGCCCTGGACGGCCCGCGCCGAGATGATGAGCCAGCAGTGGATTCTGGCCCGGCCCGAGGTGCGCGAGTTCCTGGGTGGCCGCATCATGGTGCCCTACACCGAGCCCTGGATGGACCGCGTGGACAACATGAAGAGCCTGCAGGGCTGGAACCCGACCAACATCACCCACTTCCGCGACCTCGGCGCATTCGGCGAGCAGCTGTTGCTCAGCATCCGCTATGGCTCCTGGAACTCGCCCACCATTGGCGCAACCAACGCGGCCAACTGGGCGCACTACTGGAGAGAGGAAATCCAGCGCTACATCCACGCCTACAAGGCCGTGACGGGCATCGACCTGGCCACCGACCTCGGCGACATCCGCCAGAACGCGCCCGACAACGAGGAGCGGTACCTGCAGCCGGCCCAGCTCATCGAGCGGCAGCAGGCCATCCAGCAGGGCCAGATGCGCCGCAACCGGGCCGTGAACGGGCAGGTGACCCCGCTCATGTCGCCCATCACGCGCCGCCGGGCTTTGAACGACTAAGTAGGACGCCCCCTTTGCTGCGGCCGGGTTGAGCGAGCCCGCCAGCAACCGGTCTCCATCAGTATCTCACCCTTTTTGTGATTCCGCCAAAAGGGTGAGATACTGGCCGACCTCACAGAATTTGCCGCGATGGAAAAACCTGTGAGGTGCCGGCGGACCTCACAGGTTTTGGGGCAATGCAAAAACCCGTGAGGTTGGGTAGCAGCCCCGGGCCAGGCCGCCGGGTTGAACCACTTCGGCAGGCATTACCAGTTGTTCAGTCAACCCACTTTTGCAATGATTGGCGCAGCAAAGGCTGCGTGCTACACCATGCCCGACTTCACTTCCGCCCTGTACCTCGGCCCGCGGGCATTGCCGCCACCCCCGGCGGGCCTCGTGCTGACGACCGGCCGCCCCGCTGTTCTGACCGAGGATGCGCGGGCGGCCTGGGCCGGGCAGGAAGTAGCCCGTCGCCAGGGCCTCGAAGCCGGGCTGCTGGCTCCTTCCACCCTGCATTTGTTCTGGGACGTGTTTCGACTCGTGCCGGCCAATGGGGTGGTGCTGCTCGACCAGCGCCTGTACCCGGTGGGGCAGTGGGGGGCGTTGCGCGCCCGGGCACGGGGCCTGCCGGTGGTGAAGTTCGTGGCCGACGACCTTCCCGAGCTGGCCCGCCTGCTGCATACCTACGCCCAGCAGGGCCGCACACCCTGGCTCGTGACCGATGGCTGGCACCCCGGCCGGGGACCCGCGCCGCTGGCCCGGTTCGCCGCGCTGCTGGCTCCGTACCCCGGGGCCGTGCTGCTGCTCGACGACACCCAGGCCTTTGGGGTGCTGGGAGCCCAGCCAACGCCCGAAAACCAGCTGGGCGAAGGCGGGGGCGGCAGCCTGGCCTGGGCCGGAATCGACCCGCGCAATGGCCCCGAAGTCATCACCATCACCTCACTGGCCAAAGGGCTGGGCGTGCCGGTGGCGGTGCTGGCGGGCCGGGCGGGGCGGCTGCGGCAGTTTCGGGGCCGGGCCGAAACGCGGGTGCACACC
>JALYUI010000750.1 GCA_030853845.1 Bacteroidota bacterium
ATGACCAGGCCCGGCTCGGCGGCCACCAGCGTTACCTGGCCCGTGCCGAGCGAGGCGGGCAGGGTATACGTAATGGTGGCCCCCGGCACGCCGCTGGCCAGCAGCTCCGCCATTCGTTGAGAATCCGTCACTGTCTGTTCCGAAACGATGACCATAGCCGGGGGCGAGGGATAAGGCTGGAATCACGGAGTAGGCCCGTCCCCAGCGCAGTAAGTAATACGCTACCCGTTACGAGCGGGGTCCAACCAAGAAGCTATTCCGCCTCAAAATAAATGGCTCCGGACCAGCATTGCCTGGGTAAGGGGCGCACCAGGTAGCCCACGGTAGCCCGCCGCAGGCCACCCCGCCAAGACTGCCTCCGGCCGGGGTGGGTACGGTGCCAGATTCCTTCATTACTCGCTTGCTGAGCGGGCCGAGGAGGAAACCTACTCTTGGTTGAAAGTTTGGTCTAATCTAACTGGTACGCCACGAACGCACATTCGGCGGGCAACGCTGACGGACAGGGCATTGCCCCATTAACTGCCTTACAAAACCATCCCGCCCGTTGCCTCCAGGCGCTGGCCGTTGAGCCAGCGGGCGGCATCGGTGCAGAGGAAAGCTACGATGCCGCCGATGTCGTCGGGCTCGGCGGTGCGGCCCAGGGCCGTCGCCTGGGCGATGTAGGCGCGGATTTCGGGCGTATCCATCATGGCCCCGCCCCCAAAGACCGCGCCGGGGGCCACCACGTTGGCCGCAATGCCCCGGCTGCCCAACTCCAGGGCCAGGTAGCGCGTGAAGACCTCCACGGCCCCTTTCATGGTGGCGTAGGCCGACATACCTGGGTATGAACTGCGCGTGGCCGCCGAGGAAATGTTGATGATGCGGCCGCCATCATGCAGCAAGGGCAGGGCCTGCTGCGTGAGGAAATACACGCCCTTGAAGTGGACGTTGAGCATCTCATCAAACTGCGCCTCGGTCGCCTCGGCAATCGGGACGCTCAGGCTGTTGCCGGCGTTGTTGATAAGAAAGTCGAACCGGTCGGTGCTGAACGTGTCGGTCAGCACCGTGGTAAGCTGCGCGAAGAACGCGCCGAAGGTGCTCAGGTCGGCGGTGTTCAGGGGCAGGGCTACGGCGCGGCGGCCCAATGCCTCAATTTCGGCGACTACGGCTGCGGCTTCGGCCTGCTGGCTGCGGTAGGTCAGGATAACGTCGATGCCCTGCTGGGCCAGTTGCAGGGCCATATTTTTGCCCAGGCCCCGGCTGCCGCCGGTGAGCAGGGCGATTTTGGAAGTACGCATAGGAGGGGTATTTGTGGGGTTGATGGAACACCACAAAGGTCCCCCGCCGGGCGGCTAGTAGCGTTGTACCCGCCAATCCACTTTTTGTAGAAATCAAACCAGCCCCGCTGCCAGCGTCCGGAAGGCACCGGGGCTCACGGGGGCGTAGCGGCGGAAAAAGTGCGAGAAGTGCGCCACATCCACGAAGCCCAGGCTGTCGGCAATTTCCCAGAGGGTCCAGTCGGATTGGTGCAGCAGCGCTTTGGCTTCCTGCGCCAGCCGCCCGCCAATGAGGTCGGTGGTGGTGCGGCCGGTGCTCTCCTTGAGCACCTTGTTGAGGTGATTGACGTGCACGGCCAGCTGGTCGGCAAAGGCTTTGGCCGTGCGTAGCGGCAGGTGCTGCTGGGGCGTAGTGAGGGGAAACTGCCGCTCCAGCAGCTCCACGAAGCGCGCGGCGAGCCGGGCCGCCGCCGAGGGGGCCGGGTGCAGCGTGGTGGCGGGTAGCTGCTTCTGGCCCAGGTGCAGCAGCTCCAGCGTATAGGCCCGGAGCAGGTCGTACTTGTGGGCGTAGTCGGAGGCCAGCTCCTCGTGCATCTGGGCAAACAGGGCGGCCGCCCGCGCTACTTCAGGCGGTAGTAGCTGAAACACGGCGTACCCGCCGGCCCGAAACAAGGGCAGCTCGTCGGGGGTGCTGCCCCCGAGAACCGGCAGCAGAAACTCAGCCGTGAACAGGCAGACTTGCCCCCGTTGCGCTTCGGTGGGCCACCACTCAAACGGCACTTTGGGGGACGAAAACACCAGGGCATCGGGCGCAATGGCAATGGTCTGGTCGGCGTACTCGGTATAGCTTCGGCTGCGCAACAGACTGATTTTGTAGAAGGCGCGGCAGGCATAAGAAGCGGCAGGCCGCCGCTGGGCCGGCTGCCACAGGTCGAGGTCGGCCAAATCAAACACGTTGAAGTGGCCCACCTCGCGCTGAATGCCTGGGGGGAGCAGCGTATTCAACTCAAGGCCGGTAGCAGTCGTCAGTTCCTGGT
>JALYUI010000772.1 GCA_030853845.1 Bacteroidota bacterium
CGATAATTGCGATGGCGCAGCTTCAACGGAGCCGCTTTCTACGCCCTCCACGCGCGGACTCGCAGAGTCCACGCTACTTTCATCCCCATCCATCAACCTTTCCAGCGTCGGGTTCACGTACGCCGCCAGGTAACGCAAATACCGGCGCGTGATGAAGCCGCGCTCCGGGTGCCGGGGCAGCCAGTCGCCGCCGCGATGCAGCAGTTTCTCGGCCTCGTTTTCGCCGATGTAGTAGTGCTTGTCGTTGTCGAGCACCGGGAGCAGCACATAGAGGTGGGTGAGCACGTCTTGCAGGCGCAGGCCGGCGTGGCGCAGGTGCAGGGTGTAGTAGCGGCTGTCGCCCCATTCGGGCACGGTGGGGTCGAGCAGGGTGGTTTCGATATCCACTTCGTAACCCAGCGGCTCGAAAAGGCGGCGCGGCCAGTCGGGGCCGGGCGCGGACACTACGGCCACTTTAATGGCCAGCGGCAGGGCCTGGGCGGGCAAGTCGGGCTTGTCTTTGCAGGTGCCGTTCATGGCCGTGCCGAAGGCTTTGCTCAGGGCCGCGCTCAGGAAGGACGAGGCCACGTAGGGCCGGTCGTTCACGTATTGCTCCAGGGCGAAGCCTTCGCCGTTGCCGCCGCTCCGGCCGCGCACCAGGCCGATGGGGTCGAGGTCGAGCAGCAGGGCGGCGGTGCAGCGCTCGGCGGTGGCTTCGGGGTAGAACACGTGGGCCTGACCGCCGGCTACTTCGATGCTTTGCAGGCGCGCCGGGTTCTTGTGCAGCAGGTAGCCCAGGTCGGTGGCGGGCTGGTAGGTGGTGGAGATGGTGAGGAGCATGATTTCAGAGCCAGTCAGGGCCTAAAGCTACGCTGCCGTACTGTTTTCAGAACAGGATGCTGGACGCGGAGAAAGGATTGGTAGAGAATCTGTTTTTTTATTTTCAATCCTCTACCAAACCAGTAGAGAATCGGTTTTTTTTATTGCAATCCCCTACCGAAAAAGCTATTTAGAAAGTCGTCAGCCGGTCATGCTAAGCTGGTCCAAGCATCTCTACCGCTTCGTTGAAGCCGTCTGACGAAGCGGTAGAGATGCTTCGGCTGCGCTCAGCATGACCGGTTGAACGTTTTTCTTCGACTTACTAAATAACCCGACTTGCGGACTAGCCGCAGCGCGGCGGCAGATTTGTAGCAAAACGACCAGCTAAGCGGTAAACCGTATAGCGGTGACAGAAATCCCGGGAAATTTGTCGCCGCTATGCGGCTTTTAGCCATCGAAAAGAACATCTTCTACCAACCTTTCGCCGCTAAACGGCTAGTCCGCAAGTCGGGTTAAACAGCTTCAAAGCGCAAAGACCCTGGGCTACTCCTGGCATTATCTTCCATCGGTGATGTATTCCGTTCATTTTCCTCACTGCTCTATAAAATCTGTAGCGTCGGCAATTCTTTTTCTGCGCAACGCTACAAGGGTTGTAGCGTCAGCAACTTTTTTCCGGCGCTACACTACAAGAGTTGTGGGGTTAAGCGCTTTTTTCTGGCGCAACCCCACAGTTATTGATGAGGCAAGATGGCCGGCTGCGAAGTAGGTTTGCGGGCTCTCAAACGACTATTCACCCGCCTTACCCTCACCTATTCCCCATGCCTGATACTCCTGCCGCTCCTCCCAACGGCCCCTCCCTCGCCGATTTCGCCAGCTTCTACCTCTACGGCCTCACCAACCAGCCCTACCAGCAATCCGCTGACTTGGGGAAGTTTGGCGAGCTATTCAACCTCGTTATCGGGGCGCACGGCGGGCTGGGACTGGCCAGCACTTTCCACCCCTACCAGCTGGTGAACCAGGCCGGCGTGACGGTGTGGTACGCCGCCTACGCGCAGCTCTACACCCAGCCCAACCGCCTGGAGCTGTTCGCCGAAATGACGGTGACTAAAGCGCAGTTCGTGGTGGAGCCCCCGGCTTCTTTCGCCGAATTCCACGTCTGGCCCGATACCCGCCTCACGACCGACGAAAACCCGATTTTCGGCCGCTTCGTCCCCTTCGTCATCCCCTTTCTGGTGCGCAAAAGCCCCGCCGCCCTCCGCTGGGATGCCGAAATGACCGCCGCCGGCGGCGACCCCGACCGCCTCCGCCCCTACCTGGCTGCCGTGAATGCGGCCATCAAATTCGTGCAGCCCGCGCCGGCCTTCGTGCTGGGTTTCGGGGAGTTCGACGAGCAACAGCCAGAGCGGCTGGTGGAGGAGTTTCTGACGTGCCGCGCTATGCTGCTATAAAGTAGGCCCGGGTGCTGAGAATGCTCGCTGGGAGAATGTTCAGCGCGGACCCGCAGAGTCCACGCTACAATCGTGCAACTTTCGCGCTGATTTGCGTTGCCGCTACTACCTCTCCGCCCAGGAATTGCTGATACCAGCGGCCCGAGTCCTTCACAATCCGCTCCTGGGTTTCGTAGTCGACGTGAATGAGGCCGAAGCGCGGGCCGTAGCCCTCCGCCCATTCAAAATTATCGGTCAGGCTCCAGGCGAAGTAGCCGCCCACATCCACGCCCTCCTGCCGGGCGCGCAGCACCTGCCCGATAGCCGCCTGCAAGTAGGCGCGGCGGGCGGGGTCGGCCACGCGGCCGGCGGCGGGCAGGTCGGCAAAGGCCGCGCCGCTTTCGGTAATCAGCAGCTGCGGCGCGTTCGGATAAGCGGCAAACTGCTTTAGCATGTGGTAGATGGATTCGGGATACACCTCCCAGCCCATGTCGGTATGGGGCACGCCGCGCTGGCGGGCGGGCACCAGGGCGGCCCATTGCAGGGGCAGCCAGGGCGAGAATTTCACCACCTCGCGGGTATAGTTCTGCACGCCCCAGAAGTCGAAATCGAAGGCCATGCGCTGCTCGTCGCCGGGCCGCTGGTAACGGTCCAGCAGCCAGCGCAAAGCGGGCAGTTCGGCCGTGGGGTAACCCAGCCCGAGGGTCGGCTCCACGAAAAAGCGGTTCAGCACGGCATCGGCCCGGCGGGTGGCGGCTTCGTCATACCCATTGCCGGGGCGGTGCGGCGTGAGGTAGGAACACGAAAACGTAGTGCCGATGCGAGCCGATGCCGGCAGCATGGCCCGCAGCACGCGGCCGCCTTCGGCCTGGGCCAGCGTGGCGTGGTGGGCCGCCGCCAGAAACGCCCCCAGGTGCCGCCGCCCCGGCGCGTGCACGCCCAGCAGGTGGCCGGCGCCCACGAAAACCATCGGCTCGTTCAGCACGCACCAGTGTTGCACCCGGTCGCCGAGGCGGCGGGCCATAAGTTGGGCGTAATCGGCAAACCAGCTCACGATGTCGCGGTTGGTCCAGCCCCCTCGTGCCTGCAGGGCGCTGGGCAAGTCCCAGTGGTAGAGCGTGAGCCAGGGGTTGAGCTCGCGCTCCAGGCAGGCATCCACCAGCCGGTCGTAGTAGTCGAGGCCGCGCCGGTTGGCCGCGCCGGTGCCTTCGGGCAGCACCCGGGGCCAGGCTACGGAGAAGCGAAAGTCACTCAAGCCGAGGCCGCTGGCCAGGTCGAGGTCGGTTTCGAAGCGGTTGTAGAAATCGGCGGCGACGCGGCCGTGCTCGCCGCGCCGGATGACCCCCTTGCGGCGCGTAAAGTCGTCCCAGATGCTCGGCCCCTTGCCCTGGTGCTGCCAGGCCCCCTCCGTCTGATACGCCGCCGCCGAAGCGCCCCAGTGAAAATCAAGGCCGAAATCGGCCCGCGAAAACGGCAGCGGGGCCGAAGACGGGTAAAAGGCCGGCGGCAGCGGCTCGGCGTAGCTTGGAGGAAGATGTATCATGCGCGGGGCGCGGCAGTGAGAATGAAACAATAGGTGTCTGGTCGCGCCGCCCGGCTGGCAGGGCGGCCCATGGGCGCGGGGCCGGCAGGCGCGGCTTAGCGGGCCAGGGGCTGCGCTGCAACACCGGAAGCCGGCAATTGCTCCCGCAGCAGCCGGTCGATGATGGCGGCCGTCTGGTCGGGGTAATCTACGGCAACGGTTTCTTCCTGGTGCAGCCATTCATCCACTTTGCCCAGGTGCTTGTCTTTGAAGCTTTTGATGACGGGCACGCCCATTTCTTCGAGGGCCGCGGCGTTGCATTGCTGCTCATACTGCTGTTTCATGGGCATCACCAGCAGCTTTTTGCCCAGGTACAGGGCTTCGGCGGGCGTTTCGAACCCGGCCCCGCAAAGCACGCCGGCCGAGCGGGCCAGGCTGTCGAGAAACGCTGTCCCGCTCACGGGCTGCACGTGTACGTTGCCATATTCGGCCGGCCGCTGGCTGTGCTTGCTGAATACCTGCCACTGTACGCTGCGGCTGAGGTAGCGCAGGCGCTCCACCAGAATTTCCTCCTCGTAAGCGGGCAGGTACACTGTGTAATGTCCCTCGTTGGTAGGCCGCAGCTCCCGCACCTGCCGCCGAATCACGGGCGTGGAAATTTCCGGCGCATAGTGCTGGAAATGGAAGCCGTATTGCGCCGTGCTCGGGGCGTAGTGCCGCAGCACGGCCCGGCCGGCCGCGTCTTCGCTATCGGGCCGGGGCGCGGCAGGGTTCACCACGGCGCTCTGGTGGCTGAGGGCGATGCAGGGCACGTGACGTAGCTTGCAGGCCCAGCTGCTCACCGGCTCGAAATCGCTGATAACGAGGTCGTAGCTCTCCACCGGCAGGTGGCGGATTTCGTGCAGAAACGTGGCCGAGTTGAACTGCAGGAAGGTTTTCACGAAGTTGATACCGCCCTTCTTACCGAACACGAAGCCCATGCCCTGGGCCTGGTATTTCACCGGAAAAGGCAGCGGCAGGTCGGCGGGCGGGCCGCTCACCAGCACGTCGAGCTGTTCGCAGCGGGCTTGCAGCAGCGGCACCACGTCGAGGGCCCGGCTCAGGTGGCCGTTGCCGGTACCCTGGATGGCGTATAGTATTCGGGACATGAATTTGGGTTCAACAACCGCTGGCCCGGCGCTTTCCTCCTTATAAGTAGAAGCAGCGCTCAAGCCGACGCATTGGGGAGAGTTTTGCGGGTTACCAGGTACATACGGCCGCCCGCTCCCCACGGACATTCGAGGTTATTTTAATTGAAACTCGGCCAACAGCTCGGCCAGCAGCGCGGCCGGCGCGGCATCGGCCTGTCGCTCGGTGGCATCGGCCGCTTCGGCCTCGGGGGCCAGCTGCATGGCAGGGTCGTCGTTGTAGGCATACAGCTGCCAGCCGGCTTCGGGTGTGTATTCCAGCGCGGTCAGGCTTTCGACCCAGTCGCCCGAGTTGAGGTAGGTTACCGGGCCTTTCGGGGTGGCAATTTCCCGGATTTCGGGCTGGTGAATGTGCCCGCAGGCCACGTAGCGGTAGCCCGAATCGGCGGCAATGGCCACAGCCGTTTCCTCAAAGTTGCTCACCGCCGCCACGGCCGACTTCACCCGCTCTTTCACGCGCTTGCTGAGCGCCACGCGGGGGCGGCCGAAGCGCGCCAGGCCGTAGTTCACCAATCGATTAATGAGAATGAGCAGGTCGTAGCCGTGGCCGCCGAGGCGGGCCAGCCAGCGCGAGTGCCGCATGGTCACGTCGAACACGTCGCCATGAAACAGCCAGGTACGGCCGTGCGGCAGGTCGAGTACCAGCTTGTTCTCGAGGCGAAAATGGCCCAGCTTCAGGCCCGCAAACTTGCGCAGCAGCTCGTCGTGGTTGCCGGTCAGGTAATGAATCTGCACACCCTTGGCGGCCAGGCCGGCCAGGTAGCGTACCACCCGCATGTGGGCCGGCGGCCAGTAGTTTTTGCTGAACTGCCAGATGTCGACAATGTCGCCGTTGAGCACCAGCACCTGCGGCCGAATGCTTTTCAGGTAGCGCAGCAGCTCGGCCGCGTGGCACCCATACGTGCCCAGGTGCACGTCGCTGATGACGGCCACCTGTACCCGGCGCTTGCGGCGGGGCCGGCCCGGTACCGCGCTCACGGCCCCGGCGGGAGTTATTACAGCCCCGCTCATGCGCCAGCTATGTGGG
>JALYUI010000773.1 GCA_030853845.1 Bacteroidota bacterium
CCTACGGACAGGTGTTTTCGGGGCTGGGGCTGTTCTTCATGGCCTGCGTGCCGCTGGTGCTGCTTATCAAGCGGGCCAAGAGCAACGAGAAAATCGACCTGAACGCGGCCCACTAAGCGGCGAGTGGCCAACGGCCCAACCATCGTTTGCAAAGGCAAAGCCCCGACGCTACTCAGCGTCGGGGTTTTCTTTTAATGCCGGGAGCCCGCACCGGACCCGGGCACCCAGCTGTACCGGAGGGGGCCGCCGCGGCCAGATGGGCTTGTCCGAGCATTTGCCCTTCCCGGTGGTGGCACTGCTCGAATCGGAGTGAGAGCGGCACGGCATGTAATTATATGCATACGATTGTCCCCTTTTTTACGCCATTACCCGCTCGTTTGGAGGCAAAAACCGGAAGAATCAAAGGTGAAGCAGGAAGATTGCCAGAAATTTGAACTATCCGGCTGTAACCCGTTTCCTAACAAGATTAATTTCTGCCCTTATAGTCTTATCTTCGTAGGGGTAACTCGTGTTTCTTCAGTATATTATCCGAAACTCTTTCTTTTTTACAACGGCTTCGGTTGCCGCGTTATTTCTATCAAAATTTGCACAAAACCTTTATTCTTTATTTCCATCATTTGGCCCATGACTTTTTTTAGCTCCTTCCGTCGTGCGCTGTTCCTGGCTGGCTGGGCTTCGATGATTTCTCTGGCTTCCGCCCGCGCTCAGGTGCCCGTGTCAGCCTCCCAGCCCGACACGTTGCGGGCCATGCCCTCCGTTGTGCTCGACAGCGTGCAGGTGGCCCCGATGGCCGTCGAAACCAAAGGATGGCTGTTGCTCAACAAGGATATCCAGACCGAGCTGGACGGGGCGGTGCACAACCTCTATAACTTCAAGTTTGACAAGGCCGAGCGGCAGTTTCGCTCGCTGCGCCGCCGCTACCCCAACCACCCGATGGCTTACTTCCTGATGGGCCTCAGCACCTGGTGGAAAATAATGCCCTCCAACACAACCAGCTTGCAGTACGACAAGCCGTTTTTTGCCTACATGGACACGGCCATCGTGAAGGCCCAGCGCATGTATGATGCGGACCCCGCCAACTACGAAGCCAGCTTCTTCCTCTCCGCCGCCTACGGCTTCAATGCCCGCCTACACGCCGAGCGCCACGACTGGCGCAAAGCCACAGTGAGCAGCAAACGCTCGCTGACCTACCTGCAAAAGAGCCGGGAGGCCAACGGGCTAAGCCCCGAGTTCACGTTCGGAGAAGGGCTGTTTAATTATTATGCCGTCTGGATTGCCGAGGAGTATCCCTGGCTGCGCCCCATCCTGCTGTTTTTCCCCAAGGGCAACCGTGCAACCGGCCTGGCCCAGCTGGCCACCGTTTCCGAGCAGGGCTTTTACACCGGCACCGAGGCCCGTTTCTTTCGGATGCGGATTCTGGCCAGTGAGCGGGAAAACCGAACCGAGGAAGCGATGGCCATTTCACGCTCGCTGATGCGCGATTTCCCCGACAACGCCTGCTTTGCCCGCAGCTACGCTTCGCAATGCTTCACGGACGGGGATTTTGTGAACCTGGAAACCACCAGCCGCGACATTCTCACCAAGCTGGGCAAGGGCCTGCCGGGCTACGAAGGCATTAGCGGCCGCGTGGCGTCCTACTTCATGGGCTACGTGATGCAGAACCGGTACCGCGACTTGGCCAAGGCCCGCGACTACTACCTGCGTTGCCTCGTGTTCTCCGAGTCGGTGGGCCAGACTTCGACGGGCTATTATCTTTTTTCGCTCAATAACCTGGGCCGCATTGCCGCATCAACCCGCAACGTGGAAGAAGCCCGCCGCTACTACGAACAGGTGCTCAACTTGGCTGGCCGCAAGTCCGAAATGTATAAGGAGGCCCAGACCTACCTGCGCAAAAATTCGCAGACGGCTGCTGTTCCCACTGGTAGCCCCCAGCTGGCGCAGGGTGGCCGGTAGGCCGCAGCGTTGCTTAGCGAGGGTGTAGCTTCGCCCACTTATGACGCTTCGCCTCCTCAGCCGCTACGCGCTGGCCCTGCTATTTGTGGGCGCGGGCCTGCTGCATTTCATCCGTCCGGCCACGTACCTGGCCATTATGCCGCCGCAGCTGCCGCAGCCGCTGCTGCTGGTGTATGTAAGTGGGGTGGCCGAGTTGCTGGGCGGCCTTGGACTACTGCTGGCCCGCACGCGGCGGCTGGCCGGCTGGGGTCTGCTGGCACTGCTGGTAGCCGTGTTTCCGGCTAACGTGTACATGGCCCTCATTCAGGAGCAGCTGCACATTCCGGCCTGGCTGGCCTGGGGCCGGCTGCCGCTGCAATTGCCGTTAATGTGGTGGGTGTGGAAAGTGATGCGGCAACGATAGATTTTAGTTTGGCAAGGGTCATGCTGAACGCAGTGAAGCATCTCTACTGCAGTAGTAATCAATTTTACTATTGCGGTAGAGATGCTTCAC
>JALYUI010000786.1 GCA_030853845.1 Bacteroidota bacterium
CGAGACGTCGGAAGGCCTCGTGCTGGTGAACGTGAGCGACGACGGTACCCAGGGCAAACTGGTAGCGCTGGCCTGCGAAACCGAGTCGGTCGCTAAAGTGGCGAACTTCCGCGAGCTGGCCCAGCAAATTCTGGACACGGCCGTGCGCATCGACGCCGGTACGAAAGAAGACATCCTGGCCGCCAAGGCTGCGGATGGCCTGAGCATTCAGGAGCATGTGACTGACCTGATGGGCAAAATCGGCGAGAAGCTGGAAGTGACCTATGCGACGTTGACCGCCGAGAAAGTGGCTTCGTACATCCACTCCGACAACAAGAAGGCCGTACTCGTGGGCCTGAAGAACGTGGGCTCGGCCGACGCTGCCGCCGTGGGCCGCGACGTAGCCATGCAGATTGTGGCCATGAAGCCCATTGCCGTTGATAAGGACGGAGTGGATGCGTCGATTGCTGAGCGTGAAATCGAAGTGGGCAAAGAGCAGGCCCGCACCGAAGGCAAGCCCGAGGCGATGCTGGAGAAAATTGCCCAGGGCAAGCTCAACAAGTTCTACAAGGATAACACCCTGCTGAACCAGGAATTCGTGAAAGACAATTCGATGACCATCGCCCAGCTGCTCGACAGCAAGTCGAAAGGCATGACGGTGTCGGACTTCAAGCGTGTGGCTATCGGCGCTTAATTGCCATTCTTAGCTGAATTGAAAGCCCCGCTGGCATTATGCCGGCGGGGCTTTTATATTTAGGTAAGTTTCCCACTGGTTTTCAGCTCATTTCACTTAACGCCTTTCCCACCATGCGCTACTGCTACCTAAAAACTATTGCGTTATTGCTGAGCAGTACCGCCCCCACCCTGGCCCAGAACCTGCCCGCCAACGTGCAGACGCGGGCGCACGGCTGGTACCTGAGCCCGGGCATTATCCTGCTGCAAACCCAGCGGTTTGAGTCGAACAATACCCTGCTTCAATCGGCGGCCAACGACCCGCTGCCGGCCCTCGGGTTGCGGCTGGGCTATAGCCATTCGCCCGCGTGGGCGCTGGAAACGGGCTTTCATGTGCTGCCCAACAACCGGGGCTTCGTGGCGAGTGCGGAACTCACTGGTTATCCCCGCACCTACAAGAATAGTGGCCTCTACCTCCCGGTTGCGCTGGTATTGCGGGTGTGGCAGCCCACGCCCCGGCTGGCGGTGCGGGCCGTGGTCGGCGGCGGTCTATATCTCCAGAATGGGTATGACAATTCATTCACTGATACTGTTCGGTATGCCTTATTACCCAGTGGCTCGGGCAACAACAAGCTACTCGTGCGCAAACAAGGCGCGACCCACAACGTTGGCTATGCGGGCGAACTGGGCCTGCGCGCCGAGTGGCAGGCCTGGCCAACCGTTTTTATCGGAGCCGAAGCGAAAGACCTGCTAGCCGTGAGCGGATTGGATAGCAACCTTATTTCCGTCACGGACGTGGATTCGCGCGCGTTGCTAGCCACGGCGTACATGGCTTCGCGGCGCCATACGCTCGGGGCCGGCATCACCGTGCGGGTTGTTATTCAGCACAACACCAGCTACCGGTACCAGCCGGTGGAATAGGCGGCCGGCTCTTGCCCGATTAGGCTGGCCGCAGGTAATGCCGGTGCGTGGCTATCGGCACTTAATTGCGGTTTGTAGATGAATAGAAAGCCCCGCTGGCATTATGCCGGCGGGGCTTTTTAATAATATGACTTGATGCCTTAAAACCCACTTTTTGTATTGGTATCGGGTAATGACAAACTCAATAAAGCAGATAGTCAACGCAAAAACATTATTCGGGATGCACCTTGCAATTGCTGAGATAACAGATAGTTCACTATACGTCAACAGGTCAGATTTAATATTAAAAACAGAGATTACGGCACATGAAATTGCGGGTAAAGCAGAGGCAAAATAAGCAAACCGATTAGCTGAAGTATTTATGGTTGGCCAGCGAAACCTCAGCAACCCCCAAATAAAGAGTGCGTGAATGGCAATATGCAGCGGAGTAAGAAAGAAGTTGACGTAAAGAGGCCAAAATAATGCCCCTGACAAAATTATTATCAGTCCGAAAAACAGTTTGAAAATCATTTTTAGTAGGCTGTATCTATTTGCATGACTAACGGGAATGCGGTGCAGATTCGGGTAGCCTAGACTATTTTCAGGGATATAAAAAGAGTGTGTAGGCTTTTTTCTGAAAAACAAAAATAAGTCTACGGACTTGTAGGCCTTTTTGCTTTTTATGGAAAAAAGTCTACCAAATAAGAATTGGCTTCGCTTGATAGCAGCTTTTGCATAGTTTCATCGCTAGCTCGCTTCCAGACATGTATGTACGGCTGAACATTTTGGGGCAGTTGGCTATAATTAACGACGGCAAGGACTAGTTACCGGCTTTTGACCAATGGTTTGGGCACTTTGGGCTGCCGGGCCAACAGCGCGGGCAGGTCGGCGGGGGTGAGCTCGGTGAAATCGTTGATGACGGTGAGCGGGGCCTGAAAATCGGCGGCTTTGAGGGTGGTGGCTACGCCGATGCAGCGCATACCGGCGCGGTAGGCCGCTTGCTCGCCCAGCAGGCCATCTTCGAACACGATGCAGTTTTCGGGAGCGATGCCCAGCTTGCGGGCCGTTACCAGCCAGGTATCGGGGTGGGGTTTGCCGTGCTTCACATCGGCTGCGCCCACAATTACGTCGAAGTAGGGGCGCAGCTTGAGGTGGTCGACGATATAGTGGATAGCGACTTCGCCCGAGCCGGTGCCCAGGCCGATGGGGTGGCCGGCGGCGCGGGCGGCTTGCAGGAAAGCGCTGAGGCCGGGCACCTCGCGGCGCTTATTCCAGAACAGCACGCGGTAGAGGAACTCGCGCTGGGCTACGTAGGCCTCGCGCTGTTTGAGCGGCACAGGGTGGCGGAAAACGTGGGTGAGAATTTCGGCGGCGGGCATGCCGTTGAGGCGCTTGAGCAGGCGCAGGGCGTTGGTGCTGAGGCCCAGGTCGCGGAACAGGAGCTGGAAGGAGCGGGCGTGGGCGGCGGTGTTGTCGACGAGCACGCCATCCATATCGAAGATGAGGGCGGGGAGCAAAATCAATTAAGAATGAAGAATGAACAATTGAAGAATGACCGTAGCCACCCAGTTGGTGGCTAACGCAGAGGGTAAGTGGGTGGGGGCTGTACGGGGCTGTACGGGGCTGGACCGGGGCTGGACCGGGGAGTGAGCGGAAGAAAATTCTTCATTCCTTATTCCTCATTCTTCATTACCCGAGGGCGGTATCTTTGCAGCATATTACCCGCATTCGCTTGAAAAAGATATTCCCCCTGGCGCTGGCCGCCCTGACAATCGGCCCGGCCTTCGCGCAGACTACGAAAACCCCCGCCCGCCCAACGGCTTCGCCAGCGGCGAAAGCAGCTTCTGCGGCCGGACCGGCGCGGCCGAAGCTGGTGGTGGGCATCGTGGTCGACCAGATGCGCTACGACTACCTGTACCGCTACTGGAGCAAGTTTGGCAGCGGCGGCTTCCGGCGGCTGCTGGGCGAGGGGTTCAGTTTTGAGAATACCCACTACAACTACGTGCCCACCTACACCGGGCCGGGCCACGCCTGCATCTACACCGGGGCCACGCCCTCGGCCAACGGCATTGTGGGCAACAACTGGTTTGTGCGTGAGGAAGGGAAGGCCACCTACGTAACGGAGGACAAAACCGTGGAAAGCGTGGGCGGCACCGGCGCGGCCGGCCAGCAGAGCCCCCGCCACCTGCTCACCACCACCATTACCGACGAGCTGCGGCTGGCCACCAACTTCCAGAGCAAGGTGATTGGGGTGTGCATCAAAGACCGGGGCAGCATTCTGCCGGCGGGGCACGCGGCCAACGCGGCCTACTGGTACGACGGTGGCAATGGCTCCTTCATCAGCAGCACCTTCTACCAGAAAACGCTGCCCGACTGGGTGGTGAAGTTTAACCAGCGCGGGCTGGCCACCAAATACCTCTCGCGGCCCTGGACCACGCTGCGGCCCCTGGCCGAATACACCGAAAGCTCGCCCGACAACGTGACCTGGGAGGCCGCTTACAAGGGCGAGGCCGCGCCCGTGTTTCCGCACGACCTGCCAGCCATCAGTGGGGTGCCGGCGGCCATTGCTAGTAAGGACAACCTGCCCGGCCCGGCCAGCCAGACGGCCGCCGACGGCAAAACAGGGTCGGCCACGCCCACGGCCGGGGCCGCGCCCGCCAATGCTGCCACGCCCAACCTGGGCCTGCTGCCCGCCACGCCTTTCGGCAACTCCATTACCACCGAAATGGCCCTGGCCGCCATTCAGGCCGAGCAGCTGGGCCAGCGCGGCTTCACCGATTTCCTGGCCCTGAGCTACAGCAGCACCGACTACGTGGGCCACCAGTTCGGCCCGAACTCGATTGAGGTGGAAGACACCTACCTGCGCCTCGACCAGGAGCTGACGCGCCTGTTCGAAGCCCTGGACAAAACCGTGGGCAAGGGCCAGGCGCTGGTGTTTCTGACGGCCGACCACGGCGCGGCGCACTCGCCCGCCTTTTTGAAAGAGCACCGCCTGCCGGCTGGAGCCGTGGGCGCGAGCATCATGCGCGACACTTTGCAGAACCGCCTCGTGCGCCGCCATGGCCCGGGCAACTGGGTATTGAGCTACGAGAACCAGCAGGTGTATCTCAACCGCACCCTGGCCAGCCAGAAGAAGCTCGATTTTGCCGAGCTGGCCGAGGAGGTGGTGGCCATCATGGTGCAGCTGCCGGGCGTGAGCCGCGCCCTCACGGCCGAGGATATTCAGAAATCGCACTGGGAAAGCGGCACGCTCATGTACCTTGAAAACGGCTACTACCCCAAGCGCTGCGGCGACGTGCTGGTGGTGCTGGAGCCCGGCTGGTACGAGGCCTACAGCTTCCCGGCCAAGGGCACGACGCACGGCGAGTCGTGGGCCTACGACACCCACGTGCCCCTCCTTTTCTGGGGCTGGCACGTAAAGCACGGCGAGTCCGTTGCTCCCGCCCGGGTGGTGGACATTGCCGCCACGATGGCGCGCTTCCTGCACATTCAGGAGCCGAGCGGCTGTAGTGGCGTGCCGCTGGCCGAGGTGCTGCGCTAGCCGGCCGACCCGTATTTAAACAAATCATCACTATTTAACCTTTTGACCCTCTGACTGCCGTGTTGGCAGCAGCACTATTTCTAATGAAGCAATACTTTAATCCCTGGCATCACGTATCGCGCGGCGACGAAACCCCGACCGTCGTGCAGTCTATCATCGAAATTCCCAAGGGCAGCAAGGGCAAGTACGAGCTCGATAAGGAGAGTGGCCTGCTCAAGCTCGACCGCGTGCTGTTCTCGGCCGTGCACTACCCGGCGGCTTACGGCTTCATTCCGCAAACGTATTGCGACGACAAGGACCCCCTCGACATTCTGGTGCTGTGCTCGGTCGACATCGTGCCCATGTGCCTGGTGGAAGCCAAGGTGATTGGCGTGATGCAGATGGTGGACCAGGACGAGGAGGATGATAAAATCATCGCCGTAGCCGCCCACGACATCTCGGTGAACCACTACAACGACATCGCCGACCTGCCGCCCCACACCCTGCTGGAGATGCAGCGCTTTTTCGAAGACTACAAGGCCCTGGAGCACAACAAACACGTGGTAGTGGAGCAGTTCCTGGGCAAGGAGGATGCCTACCGCATCATCAACGCCAGCATCAAGCTCTACGAAGAGAACTTCGGCCACCTCAAGGGCTAGGAGTTGTTCGTCAGGTAGCGCGCAACTACCAGCACGTCATGCTGAGCGAAGTGAAGCATCTCTACCGCAATAGTAAATAATTACTGCTGCGGTAGAGATGCTTCACTTCGCTCAGCATGACGTGCTTTTTCTAACCCACAATCCCCGCTTGCGGCTCTCCGCTTTACCTTCGTCCGTGGATTCTTTAGCTCCCTTCGCGGCCCCGACGGCCGGCCGCAACCTGCTTTGGCGGGGGCTCGATGCCGTGCTCTACAGCAGCGTTTGGCTGGCCGGGGCGGCGGCGGCCCAAACGGCGGCCTCATTTCAGCGCTGGCCGGCCACGGGCGGGGGCTGGCGGGTGGTGGTGCTGGTGTTCGCGGCCACGCTGCTGGTGTACAACCTCGATGCCGTGCTGCCCTTCAAGCACCGGCAGCCGGCGGGCGCATCCGGGCGCAAAGCCTGGCAGCAGCAACACCGGCGCGGGCTGGCCCTGCTGGCCGGGATGGCGGCGCTGGTGGCGGGCTACCTGTTTCTGGCTGATGGCTGGGGGCACTACCTGCCGCTGTTGCTGCCGCTGGCGGCGCTGGCGCTGCTGTATTCGTGGCCGCTGGGCCGCTGGCGCGGGCAGCGCCGGGCCTTGCGCGAGGTACCCCTGCTCAAGATATTTCTGATTGCGGGGGTGTGGTCGGCCATCACGGTGGGGCTGCCGGCGCTGGCCCTGCACCGCCCGCTGGCCGAGGCGGCGGGGCTGCTGGGGCAGCGGTTTTGCCTGGTGTTGGCGCTGGCCATCGTGTTCGATATCCGCGACCTGAGCCGCGACCGGGCGGCGGGCACCCGCACCTTTCCGGTGGTGCTGGGCGTGGCCGGGGCGCGGGCGGTGGCGCTGGCCTTTCTGGCCGGGGCCATGCTGCTGGGCTTCGAGCGGGGCGTGCCGCCGCTGGGGCTGGCCCTCACCGGGCTGGCAGCGGCTACGGTCATCGCGCTGGCCGATGAGCGGCGGGGCGACTACTTCTTCGCCTTCTGGGCCGATGGGGTGCTGCTGGTGCCGGCCCTGCTGTACTGGTGGGGCTGAAGCGGCTTTATTAAATGTCCTGCCGCCTGGGGCCTGACACGCGGAATGCGCCGCCTGACGGGCAACATCAGCGCGGAGCCTGTATTTTCGCTCGCTTCCACCCCTTTTGGTTATTCGCCGATGCCTGTTCCTGACCCCTCCACCGTGTTTCCGCTGGCCGGCTACGAGCGGCTGTGCTTTCTGAAAAACGTGGTCGACCACCCGCAAATCAGCGTGGGCGACTACACCTATTACGACGACTTCGAGGAGGTTGCCAACTTTCAGCGGCGGGTGCGCTACCTGTTCGACTTCACGGGCGACCACCTGCGCATCGGCAAGTTCTGCATGCTGGCCTCGGGCGTGGAATTCGTCATGAACGGGGCCAACCACCTGGCCACTGCCGTAAGTGCCTACCCGTTTGCCATATTCGGCGGCGACTGGGCCGATGCGATGGCGGGCAAAGCTTACCCCAACAAAGGCGATACCGTGGTGGGCCACGACGTGTGGCTGGGCTACCGGGCCACCGTGCTGCCGGGCGTGCGCATCGGCCACGGTGCCATCGTCGGAGCCTGTGCCGTAGTCACGCGCGATGTGCCGCCCTACACCATCGTGGGCGGCAACCCCGCCCGCGTTATCCGCCCACGCTTCGACGCCGTCACCATCGCCCGCCTGCTGGCCCTGGCGTGGTGGGACTGGCCCATCGAAAAGATTACGCGCTTCGCCCCGCTGCTCACGGGTGATGTGGCCGCCTTCCTGGCGGCCGCCGAGTGGGAGCCGGCTCCCGCGCCTGGCGAATAAGCCCCGGCCAGGGCTACTTCTCCCACTCCTTCAGGGCCGGGCCGATGTGGCGCACGATATCGCCGGCCACCAGGCCGGCCTGGCCAATTTCGTGGGCCGCCAGGTCGCCGGCGCGGCCGTGGGCAAACACGCCCAGGCGCACGGCCTCGAAGGCGGGAATATTGGCGTGGGTGCGCAGGGCCAACAGCAGGCCGGTGAGCACGTCGCCGCTGCCGCCGGTGGCCATGCCCGCGTTGCCGGTGCTGTTGAAGTGCAGCTCGCCCGAGGGCGTAGCCAGGCAGGTGTAGGCCCCTTTCAGCACCACCAGGCAGCGGTGGGTGGTGGCGAAGTCGCGCAGCAGCTCCAGGCGGTGGTAGTCGTCGCGCGCGGGCTCGGTGAGGCGCTCGAACTCCTTGGGGTGAGGGGTGAGCACGGTGTTTTCGGGCAGGAGCTTCAGCAGGTCGCGGTGGCTGCCCAGCAGGTTGAGCGCGTCGGCGTCGATGACGAGGCGCAGGAGCTGGCCGGTTTTGGCGAGAGGCTGGCCGGCCGCTTGCAGCAGCTGGCGCAGCACGGCCAGGGTGGGCACTTCCTGGCCCAGGCCCGGCCCGATGCCCACCGCCTGGTAGGGCAGCAAATCGGGCAGCTCGCTGATGAAGTCGGCCTGCGCATCGGGCAGGCACATGGCTTCGGGCTGGCTGATTTGGAAGATATCGTAGCCGCCGCCGGGAATACGGGCCGTGAGCAGCCCCACGCCGCCGCGCAGGCAGGCCCCGGCCGCCAGCACGGCGGCTCCCATCTTGCCCCGGCTGCCGGCCAGCAGCAGTGCGTGCCCAAAGGTGCCTTTGTGGCTGAACCGGGGGCGAGGGGGCAGGGCGCCGGCCACGGCGGCGGCATCGGTGTAGTGCCAGGGGGTGGGGGCAGCGGCAATGAATGCCTCGCTCAGGCCAATATCCTCGGCGCGCCACTCGCCCACGAAGTCGGCGTTCTGGGGCAGGAAAAAAGCTAGCTTGGGCAGGCCGAAGCCCACGGTGTACGCCGCCCGCACTACCGGGCTGTCGGCCGGCTGGGGGGCATCGGCGAAGAGGCCGCTGGGCAGGTCGATGGCCACCACCCGGGCCTGGGCGGCGTTGAGGTGCTTCACGAGGGTGGCAGCCAGGCCGATGAGGGGGCGGTTGCAGCCGGTGCCGAACAGGGCATCAATCACCAATGTGCCGGGGGCAATGGCCGGCAGCCGCCGGGCCGCTACCTCCACCAGGGGCACGGCCTTGGGCAGGCGCTGGCGGTGGTGCTGCCAGTCGGCGGTGGACTTATCGGCCGGCAGCAGGGCCAGGCGCACCTCGTAGCCGGTCTGGCGCAGCAGCCGGGCGGTGGCCAGGCCGTCGCCGCCGTTGTTGCCGGGGCCGCAGAGCACCAGGATTTCGCCCGCCTCGGCCGGACTGTAGCAGCCGGCGAACCAGCGCACGAAAGCCAGGGCGGCGCGCTCCATCAGCTCGACCGAGAGCAGGCGCTGTTCTTCCAGGGTGGCGAGGTCGAGCTGGCGGGTCTGGGCGGCGGAGAGAATTTTCATGAGCAGGCGGCGTAAGCGGGAGTCGGCTAAAGGGGCAAGCTACCTTTGAACATGCAAGAAACCACGCGCGTGTTCATCGTGCCCGGCCTGGGTAGTTCCGGCCCCGACCATTGGCAGACCTGGCTCGAACAGCAGAAGCCTGCTTTCAACCGCATTCAGCAGCGCGAATGGGACGTGCCCGACCGCGCCGAGTGGGTAGCCCGGCTGGAGGATGCCCTCGACGGCGAAGACCTGCCCCAGGTGGTGCTGGTGGCCCACAGCCTGGGCTGCGCCACCATCGCGCACTGGGCCGGCCAGTACGGGCACCGCATCAAGGGGGCGCTGCTGGTGGCCCCCAGCGACGTGGAAACCGCCCACTACGCCGCTTTCCCCACCACCGGCTTCGCGCCGATGCCGCTGGCCCGGCTGCCCTTCCCGAGCAAGGTCGTCTTCAGCCGCAACGATGAGTGGGTCACGCCCGACCGCGCCCGGCAGTTTGCCGCCGCCTGGGGCAGTGAGCTGGTCGATGCCGGCGACGCGGGCCACCTCAACACGGCCAGCGGGTACGGGCCGTGGCCGGCCGGGCTGGCCCTGCTGGGCGAGTGGCTTTAGGGGCGATGCAGTCATTGCGTCGGGGCTACTGTCCTTGCCCGTCACTCACCTCAGTCCCGGCCTCATGCTCCGCTCCTTTCTCTACTGGCTCACGCTCGTTGCTGCCCTGCTGCCGGGCCTTGCCCGCGCCCAGACGGTGAGCGCGCTGGCCGCCGACTACCTGGCCGGCTACCAGCAGCTGCACATCCCCGAGCAGGACTTCGACTACCAGGCCAACCTGCGCCAGCTGCCCCCGGCCGCAGCCCTGCGGCGGCAGTCCGACTTTTTTCTGGGTGTGCAGCGCCGGCTGGCGGCCCTGCCCCCCCGCAACCTCAGCCTGGCCGAGCAGATTACCTACGACCACCTGGCCTACGAAGCCGCCCAGAATCTGCGCCGCGTGGTGCTGGAAACGGCCGTGCGCCGGGCCGGCACTGCCGTGCCCGCCACCGGCCTGGCTGCCCTGCCCAATCACCACGCCTGGTATGCCCTCTACGCCCGCCAGTACACCAGCACCGACCTAAGTGCCGACCAGCTGTTCGCCTTTGGGCAGCAGCAGGTGGCGCGGGTACGGGGTGAAATCCGCCGTCTGCGCCGGCAAATGGGCTACGGCGCCGATAGCGCCGGCTTCTACCGCTACCTGGCCTCAGACCAGTTCGTGCTGACGGATACGGCCCGGATTGTGGCCCGTTACCGGGGCATCGAGCGGTGCATCCGTGCCCACCTGCCGGCGCTGTTTGCCGATACGCTGGTGCCGCCCCTGCGCATTCAGACCTGGGCGGGGGCCACGGCGGCCATGCCGCCGGGCATCTACCGCGAGGGGCGCTACGACTTCAACTTCGCCACCGGCCGCCACAGCACCCGCGCGCTGGAGTGGATTTTCGAGCACGAGGGCATTCCCGGCCACCACTACCAGACGGTCATCCAGGCCCGCAGCCGGCCCTACTCGCCGCTGAGTGCCCGCACCTTCTACTCGGGCAATGCCGAGGGCTGGGGCTGCTACGTGGAGTACCTGGGCCGCGAGCTGGGCCTCTGGCAGCAGCCCGAAGCCGAGCTGGGCAAGTGGGAATGGGACCTGGTGCGCTCGGCCCGCGTGGTGCTCGACGTGGGCATTCACGACCGGGGCTGGACCCACGCGCAGGCCCGGGCCTGGTGGCAGGCCAACGTGCCGGGCCAGGACGACATCGCCGAGCGCGAAATCAACCGCGTCACGGCCTGGCCCGGCCAGTGCCTGAGCTACAAGGTGGGTGCCCAGCGCATCGAGGAGATGAAGGCCCGCCTGGCCCGGCGGCCCGGCTTCAGCGTGCGGCGCTTCCATGCAGCCTACCTGGCCCTGTCGGGCCTGCCGCTGGAGGTAGTGGGCCAGCACATCGAGGCGGTGTACGATTCGCTGGCCAGCATCAAGTAAGCCCCGCTAATGCCAAGCGCCCGGCCACCGCGAGGCAGCCGGGCGCGGGCCGGTCAGTCAAAGGCAGGGAGATGGCCTTACTCCACGCTCAGCCGCAGCGCCTGGCTGCCGGCGCGCACCACGTACACGGCCGTGGGCAGCCCGGCCGGCAGCGTGAGGGCGGCCGTGCCCGTGGCATTGGCCGGGGCCGAAGTCACGAAGCGGCCCAGCGCATCGTATACCCGTACTAGTGTGCCGGGCCGCGCGCCCGTGAGCGTGGCTGCGCTGTGGGCCGGGTTGGGATAGAGTTGCAAGGCTGGGGCCGCATGCCCAACCGTAGTAGCCAGGGCCACGGTCACCGCCACGGCGTTGGTCGCGTAGGTGCAGCCGGTGGCCGGGTCGGTGGCGGTGGCGGTGTAGGTACCGGTCGTGCTCACGGTGCGGGTGGGGCCTGCAGTGTTGCCAGGGTTGAAGGCGAAGGTGGCCCCAGCCAGTGGCGTGGCCGCGTCGTTGAGGCTGCCGTCGGCGTTGAGGCGCAGCAGGTAGTCTGGAGCGGCCAGATTACCGTTGTAACCGGTAAAGTAGCCCCCGACGAACACCTTGCCATCGGCCTGCAACGCCAGCACGGTTACGTCGCTGTTGATGCCGGCCCCACCGGGGTTGAAAGCCGCATCGAGCGAGCCATCAGCATTGAGGCGCAGTGCATTGTCTGGGGCGGCAGCGTTGCCGTTGTAGCTGGTGAAGGTGCCGCCGGCCAGTACTTTGCCATTGGCCTGGACGGCCAGGGCCAGCACGGTGCCGGAGAAGCCCACTCCACCCGCATTGAAGCCCAGGTCGAGCGAGCCGTCGGCGTTGACCCGCAGCACCCGGTCCGGGGCGGCAGCATTGCCGTTGTAACTGGTAAAGGAACCCCCGACGATTACCTTGCCATCGACCTGCAGGGCCAGCGCGAACACGCTGCCGCTAGTACCGGCCCCGCCGGGGTTGAAGCTGGTATCGAGCGAACCATCCGTATTGAGCCGCAGCAGGTAGTCGGGCGCGGCGGCGCTGCCGTTGTAGCTGGTGAAGGTGCCCCCGGCCAGCACCTGGCCATCGGCCTGCACGGCCAGCGCGAACACGCTGCCGCTGGCCCCGGCGCTGGGGCCGTTGTTGAAGCTAGTATCGAGCAAGCCATCGGTATTGAGGCGCAGCAGGTAGTTTGGGGCGGCGAGGTTGCCGTTGTAAGCCGTAAACTGCCCTCCCACCAGCACCTTGCCGTTGGCCTGCACTGCCAGCACGGCCGCGGCGCTGTCAGTGCCGGTCCCGCCAGTGTTGAAGTTGTTGTCGAGCGAGCCGTCGGCGTTGAGGCGCAGCACGCCGTCCGGGGCGGCAGCATTGCCGTTATAGCTGGTAAAGGAGCCCCCCACCAGTACCTTGCCATCAACTTGTAGGGCCAGCGCGGTCACCGCGTTGCTAAAACCAGTGCCGCCGGGGTTGAAGCTGGTATCGAGCGAGCCGTCGGCGTTGAGGCGCAGTAGTTTGTCTGGCACGGCCGCGTTGCCCTTGTAGCTGGTGAAATTGCCCCCGACCAACATCTTGCCGTCGGCCTGTACCACCAGCGCAAATACGTTTCCATCAAAGCCGCTGCCGGCCGCGTTGAAGGCAGCCAGCGTGGCCGTGGCCGTGAGCGTGGCGCTGCCGCCGCCGGGCAGCAGCAGCGGGCCGGCGGGCGTCACCTGCACGGTCACGGCGGGCGGGGCGTTCACGCGCACCACGTTGCTGTAGCCGGTGCCGTTGCTGGTGGTGGTGGCCGTGGCCTGGTAGTCGCCCGGCTGGCTCACCGCGATGCTGGGGCCGGTGGCCCCGTTGCTCCAGGTGTAGGCCAGGCCCGCCAAAGTGCCGTCCTGGAGGCTGCCGTCGGCGTTGAGGCGCAGCACCCGGTCCGGGGCGGTGGCGTTGCCGTTGTAGGCCGTGAAGTTGCCCCCGGCCAGCACCCGCCCGTCGGCCTGCACCGCCAGCGCGAACACGGAGCCGTTGGTCCCCGCCTGGCCGGGGTTGAAGGCCGCGTCGAGCGAGCCGTCAGCGTTGAGGCGCAACACCCGGTCCGGGGCGGCTAAGCTGCCGTTGTAGGCCGTGAAGCCGCCCCCGACCAGCACCCGCCCGTCGGCCTGCACCGCCAGCGCGTTCACGAAGTCGTCGGCCCCGGCCCCGCCGGGGTTGAACGTGTTGTCGAGCGAGCCGTCGGTGTTGAGGCGCAGCACCCCGTCCGGGGCGGCGGCGTTGCCGTTGTAGGTCGAGAAGAAGCCCCCGGCCAGCACCTTGCCGTCGGCCTGCACCGCCAGCGCGTTCACGTCGCCGTTGGCCCCGGCCCCGCTGGTGCTGTTGAACGTGTTGTCGAGCGAGCCGTCGGCGTTGAGGCGCAGCACCCGGTCCGGGGCGGCTAAGCTGCCGTTGTAGGCCGTGAAGCCGCCTCCCACC
>JALYUI010000795.1 GCA_030853845.1 Bacteroidota bacterium
GCCACTTCGGGCGTCACGGTCACCTCCTTCACCTGCTCGATGCGGATACCGTAATCCTCGTCGCCGAGGCGGAACACGATGAGCTGCACCAGCTCGGCCGGTTTGGCACGCTCGGGTTTGGCGTTGGAAGTTGCGGCAACGGACTGGGCCATGCGTCAGGTAATTGGAGGTAAGAAGGCGGCTGGTTGAGCAGTCCGCTTATTTGGCTTTAGGCTTGGCAGCGGCCGGCTTGGCCTTCGCCTTGGCGGGGGTGGTTTTGGCTTGGCCATTGCTGGCCGGCGGGCTGGTGGGCCGGGCCGAGTTACGCGGGGCCGCAACGCGGGTGGGAGCCGCCGCCGGGGCCGCTTCGGCCCGCGAGGGCCTCTCGCGGCTGGCGCGGCGGCTGCGCGTGGCAGGCAGGCTGTCGAGGGGCTGGTCGAAAATCAGCCAGGGCGATTTTTCGGCCGTCGGCGAACTGGCAGGAGCGGGGGTGGTGGCCGATGCCGGCGGGGCAGTCTGGGCAAAGCCTGCGCCGGCCCCCAGCAGCGACAGGCAAAATAGAAACAGAATTTTAGGCATAAAAAAGAATAGACTGCCGAAGCAGCGGAACCACGCGGCCGGAAAGCGCCCGGCCAGCTGGCAGGTACTGCAATTTCTTAACAAAGCTAGGCAGCCCGCCGTTGGCAGGCCCAAACGCCGGCGCTGCGTCCGGGAGTGTCGGCGTGGGGTCAATCGGTGGTTGGCCGCCAGTCGCCGCCCGCTATTTTCGGCCCTTTTTCTTGCCCGCGCCCCGTTTGTGTGCCAACTTCGGGCATCGGCCGGGCTTTCGGCCGGCTTCACACCCTCACCGTTTTTCGCATGGCCACTCCCGCTTCTTCCGCTTCTTCCGCCGCCGAGGCTTCCGAGGCCCTGGCCAACATCCACGTGGTGTGCGCCGAGCCCAGCATTGCCAACCACTTCCTGGCCGAGCTGCGCGACCGCGAGGTGCAGAAGGACAGCCTGCGCTTCCGCCGCAACCTACAGCGCCTGGGCGAAATCATGGCCTACCGCATCAGCGCCCACCTCAGCTACACCGACCAGACCATTCAAACGCCCCTGGCCGAAACCACCGGCAAGCTGCTGCACGACTTCCCCATTCTGGCCACCGTGCTGCGCGCGGGCCTGCCCTTTCACCAGGGCTTCCTCAATTATTTCGACCAGTCGCCCAGCGCATTCGTGGCCGCTTACCGCATCGAGGGCACGGCCCAGGTGCAGGTACAGGTCGACTACCTCTCGGCCCCCAGCCTCGACGAGCGGGTACTTATTCTGGCCGACCCCATGCTGGCCACTGGCAAAAGCCTGGTGCAAACCTACCGGGCCATGCTGCGCTTCGGCATGCCGCGCCAGGTGCACATCGCGGCCGTCATTGCCTCGCCCGAAGGCTTAGCCTACGTGGCCCGCGAAATCCCCGAGGCCACCCTGTGGGTAGCCGCTATCGACGAGAAGCTTAACGAGCAGGCCTACATCATCCCCGGCCTTGGCGATGCCGGCGACCTGTCGTTCGGCAGCAAGCTGTAGCCCAGTTGGCAGGCGGCCCCGGCTCATCGTTTTCGCTCGCCGGGCCGTACTAGCTGTTCAGGGGCGGGTATGGTTATCTTATCGTGAAATGGAACTCTTGTCGGGCCAATTGATTATTATTGCATACTGTTAAAGTATCGGCAACCGTTAAATTGAATTATTTTTATTTTTCCTTCCTGTGCACCACGTTATTGTCAAGTACGCCTCCGTTTTCCTGCTGAGTACGGTGAAGTTTCTGGGCGGCCCGCTGGCGGGCTCGTCGATGGGGCTGCATTTCTGGCCCACCCTCGCCCTCACCGTGGCCGGTATGATGACCAGCGTGCTCGTCTTCACCGGCGTGGGCGGGGCCTGGATGGCGCACCGGCAGAAGCAGCGCCGTCTGCGCCGCGAGCCCATCTTCACCCGCCGCTCGCGCAACATCATTAAGATTTTCAGCAAATTCGGTATGGGGGGCATCGCTTTTCTCACGCCGGTGCTGCTTTCGCCCATCGGGGGCACGGTAGTAGCCACCCTGCTGGGCGTACCGCGCCACCGCATTGTGCTACACATGCTCTGGAGCGCGATGTTCTGGGGCAGCGCCCTCACGCTGGTCACCCTGCGATTCGGCCACATGCTGCACCACGGCCACTAGGTTTTAACGGTTAACGGTAAATGGTCAGGGGTTAATGTTTTCCAGAGGCGGAAGACATTAACCCCTGACCATTTACCGTTAAAACCTTACCGGCCGCGTCGCTTCAGTGCCTTCACGCCGGGGTTTGAGCCGCCCTTTTTACCCACAAAGGCCTTGGAGCCCTTGGTACTCTTTTTCTGGCCTTCCTGGAACGGCTTGCCGGTGCGCTTGTCGATGGTCACGCCGGGCTTAATCCACTCTTTTTTCTCGTGGAAAGCGCCCTGAAAGGTGGGGTCCAGCTTCTTGCGGCGCTCGTCGAGTTCCCGGCCCATCTTCTGCTTTTCCTCGAAGGGTGTTTCCTCGATTTCTACTTCCTCGGGCAGCGGCAGTAGCTCAATCTTCTGGTTGATAAGCATTTCAATCTCGCCGATGTGCACCATCTCGGCCTCGTTGGCGAATGTGATGGCCGCCCCGGTGTGCTGCGCCCGGCCCGTGCGGCCAATGCGGTGCACGTAGTCGTCGTGCACAATCGGCACGTCGAAGTTGATAACGTGCGTTACCTGCGGCACGTCGATGCCGCGCGCGGCCACGTCGGTTGCCACCATGTAGCGCACCTCCCCGGCCTTAAACGAGTCCATGCTGTTCATGCGGGCGTTCTGACCTTTGTTGCCGTGAATCACGCGTACCTCGCCGGCCGGCGCCTTGCGCTCCAGGAAATGGGCCACCTGGTCGGCGTGCTGCTTGGTGCGGCAGAACAGCAGCACCCGCGTCATGGTATCGATGTCGCGGTGCAGCAGGAAGTTCAACAGGTTGATTTTGGTGAGCAGGTTGGGGGCTTCGTACATCACTTGGCTCACCGTGGAGGCCGTTTTGGCCGGCGGGCTCACTTCCACCCGCACCGGGAATTCCAGGAACTCCTCGCTCAGCGTCGTCACCCGCTCGGGCATAGTGGCCGAGAACAGGGCATTCTGCCGCTTGCGCGGGATGATTTCGAGAATGCGCCGAATCTGGGGCATAAAGCCCATGTCCATCATCTTGTCGGCCTCATCCATCACGAAGGTTTTCAGGTCGGTCAGGCGCAGCGCGCCTTTCAGGTAAATTTCCAGCAGCCGGCCGGGGGTGGCCACCAGCACATCGAGGCCCTGGGCAATGGTTTCAATCTGGGTTTTTGGCCCCAGGCCGCCGTAGATGGCGAAAATGCGCAGGTCGGTGTTCACGGCCAGCGCTTTCAGGTGGGTTTCAATCTGCATGGCCAGCTCGCGGGTAGGTGCCAGCACGAGGGCGCGTGGGTGCGTGCCTTGGGCATATTTCACCTTCATCAAAAGCGGCAAGCCGAAGGCAGCCGTTTTGCCGGTACCGGTCTGGGCAATGCCGAGTACGTCGTGCCCGGCCAGTAGCAGCGGAATAGTCTGCACCTGCACCGGCGTGGGCTCGGTGAAGCCGGCCTCGGCTACGGCCGTAAGGAGTTGTTTGTTGAGCTTGAAATCGTTGAACGACGGGGCAATATTGGGTTCCATCCGGCAAAGGTCGGGATTTTTGCGCCCGCTGAACGGCCGGCAACTGAAAATAGGTGGTCATGCAGAGCGCGGCGAAGCATCTTGCCCGCCACCACTAAACCTTTTTTAACGATTGAGTTACTGCGGCGAGCAACATGCTTCGCTGCGCTCTGCATGGCGTTCTTTGAATGTGGGCCGGACTTCAGAGAAGAACTTTTTTTGCCATTTCCCACTTCCGCGCCTTATCTTTGCCCCACCAAAACCAACACGGTAGATATAGC
>JALYUI010000791.1 GCA_030853845.1 Bacteroidota bacterium
AGGCGGATGTAGCCCGGGAAGCGCAGCCACACCGCGTGCTTGGTGGGCGAGTTCTTATATGATTGAAGTGGTAAGCTGACCACCGGGTCCGTTTAGGCAAACTGAAACCAGTAGCGTTCGATGGCCACGCCCGGCTCCTGATTTAGAAAATCATCGCCGTGCTCATCCTGCAGATGGGCCAGGAACTGATAAATCACCCGCCCCTGGTCGGGGCTGAACAGGACCGCCCGGGCAATGAATTCATGCACGCTTTGATTCAGGGATTGGAGCCGGCTTTGCAAAATGTTGTTCCAATCAACGCCTGGCATCTTCTCGTCCATCTGATAGCGTTTGATGTCGATGGCGGAAGCAATGATGTCTGCTTCAATTGGCAGGGTCAGGCTAAGCACGAGGTTGTCGGGAATCATGTCCGCGCGGTGGTAATCCGTGAGCGCAAGCCGCATGAACGCGGGCAAGTAATATTTGAACCCAGCCCGACTCAGAAAGCCCAGGCAGCTTTGTTCGTCGTGCAGCAGCTCGGGCGGCATCACCTGCCAGGTAAAAGGCTTAAACGCTTCGCGAATAGCCAACGCCTCCAGATGATAGCCGGAGTTGTCGTATACGATGTTCGTCTCCCCGGGATGAGGCTCATGGCTGAAACTGCGGACCAGGTTGTCCACTATATCGTTGGAATTCACGGCGGCGGTTTAGTTAGGGGCTGTCCGGAAGGGAGCCGTTAGGATGATGAAGATGTTGAGGGCGGCGCCCGCCAGAGTGGTAGGGCCATACTTGCCATCGTCGAGCTGCTTTGATGGGCTGGCATCGGTGCTAGGGGCCGGGGCCGGCACGGGCTGCGGCTTGCTGCCACACTGGCGGAGGTAGATGGCTTCACATTTTCGAATACCGTTTTGCCGTTCCAGTATAGCTTGCTGATGCCCGGGGTCCCCGCCTTTAAAACACTGGTTATTAATCGTGCGGCGGGCCTCGATGCACGCTTCAGTCATGGCTATTTTTTGCAGCAGCAAGGAGCAGGTATCAGTATCGAAGCATTTCGACGGCATGCCCTTGGGCTTGCACATCAATTCAACTTGTTTCTGCAACATGGCCGTAACGGCGGGCGAGCAGTCCGATGGCGGACTGTCCGGAACCGCAGCTGGCACACTAGCTGCGGCCGGCACCCCGTGGTCCCGCGCTGCCGGGGCCACAAAGGCTCCCGCCAGGCCGCCCGCCGTCAGGACCCAGCCGTCGGGGTCGGAAAGTGTGAGGAAACACTGGTAGGCCCCGCCCTGCTCATTGCCACTGGCAAACTGCTCGTGATAGGACACGCAGTAGGCCCCCGGCAAACTCAGCGTTTCGAGGACGCTGCCACCGTCGCCGTCGCGGAACAGCACCTGGGCCGCCTGCCGCTTCTGCGGGGCAGCGGCCCATGCCAGCAGGTCGTCGCCCTCGGGTACGGCCAGCGTCAGTTGGACCGGGCCGTAGCGCACTTTCGTGCTCACCCGGCCGCGCTGGTGCGTCGCCTGTTCCACGCCGAACGCGCACTGGATGACCGGAAACGCGTGGCCAGCCACGCGTAATTCAGCTGAAAAAGAAGCCATCTGGTAGAATGGTTGGTTCGGAAAATGGAAAGCAAACCGCTGCAAGGTAGCCGCAAAATGCAGGACGGCGGCCTCCCGCTGCACGCTGGTGGCCGCTTCAGCCTCCAAGCCAGTAGCTGGCGGGGCTTTTTGTTTCCTCAGCCGCTTAAGCAGCAAGCTGGCCGGGCGCGCCGCCGATGCCCCGTCCCCACCGATACGCTGGATGCCGGCCAACTGGTCGCCCTTTTCTCCAGCCTGCCTGTAACATTCTACCCGGGCCGGCGACTGATGAGGTAAATTTCCCCCTCATGCCGCCTGCTGTTGTTGCCTCTCCCGATTTCGTGGCCGTTCTGGCCCAGTACCAGCCGCTGCTGCGGCGGGTAGCCCGCCTCTATTGCCCCGATGCCGACGACCAGCAGGACCTCTACCAGGAAATTGCCTTGCGGCTCTGGGAAGCCTGGTCCAGCTTCGAGGGCCGCAGTCAGCGCAGCACCTGGCTCTACCGCATTGCCCTGAACGTGGCCATTTCGGCCCGCCGCCAGCAGGGCCGCCACCCGCCCCCGGCCCGCTTCGGCCCCGATACGCCCGACCTCCCCGAGCCGCCACCCGAGCCCGACGACCTCGCCCCGCTCTACCAGGCCATCGCCCAGCTGTCGGATGTGGAAAAGGCCCTCGTCTGGCTCCGGCTGGAGGGCCGCCCCCAGGAAGAAATGGCCGACATCCTGGGCATTTCCCACGGCAACGTCCGCGTGAAAATGCACCGCGTGCTCGAAAAGCTCCGCCTGCTGATGAGCAGGTCCTGAGCCCGCTTTCAGCCAGCCCTCATCAACCAAATCCCTCAAAACCCACCTTCATCATGGATATCGACCTGTTAAGCAACCGCTGGCAACAGCACACGCCCGCTCCCGCCGCCAACCGGTACGCCCCGCTCGCCGGCCCACGCCCCACGCCCCTCACCCAGATGCGGCGCAACGTGCGGGTCGAAATCTGGACGACCCTGGCCGTGGGCATCCTCCTGCTGCTGGGGCTCTACGGCCTGCGCAGCACCCACCTGGGGCGGTTGCTGGCACTGCTGCTGCCCCTCTACGGCGGCATCGGCTACTGCTACTACCGCCTGGTGCAAGTGTTACGCCGCCTCCGGGCCACCACCGGCCCGGTGGCAGGCCACGTAGCCGCGCAGCTCCGGCAGCTCCGGCAGCTCATGCGGGTGTACTACGGCTCCACCATGCTCTCGACGCTGGCCGTGCTGGGGGTGCTGGGCTACCTGACCATTGCCTATGCGCTGCCCCACGTGCCGCCCACCGGCCGGACGCAGTTTCTGACGTGGCTTCTGCTCACGGCGGCCATCAGCGCCGGCTTCACGCACTGGTTTTGCCGCTACCACATCCAGAACTTCTACGGCCAGAACCTCGACCGCCTCGAAGCCGTGCTGCACGAGCTGCACGAGCTGCACGAAGAGTAAGTTGATGCCAGCTACGGATGCGTGGCCGCTTTCACGCAGTGTCTCGCAGTGTTAAGCGCAGTGTTCCGC
>JALYUI010000799.1 GCA_030853845.1 Bacteroidota bacterium
GCACAATTCGCCGCCGTTTTCGTCGTCGTTTTCGTCGTTTGCTTGCTCTGCCAGGTTCACCTGACGGGCATACAGCACGCTTTGCAGTTCGGCCCCGATGGCCCCGTCTGCGAAGGTTTCCGCTGCCAAGCCAACCGCGTTGCGGGCCTCACCTGCCAGGCGTGACAGTTCAGGAAGGCCGGAAAGGTGCATGATTCGCACCAGTAGGGCCACGTTGTGGTCCCCGCCGGCTTCCTCATGCTCTGCGGGCGTAGCGGCCCGCTCGCAATGCGCTAGGGCTATTCTGATGACGTATTCCAGCAGCGACTTCACTACGCCGGGCAATTCGGCCGCGTCCTTCACCAGCTGGCGCAGGTCATTCACGGCTTCCCCGTAGGCTTCCGGCAATGCGCCCGCCTCGACCATGCGCCGCACCTGGCGCACGTCGGCCGCAAGCTCTGGCCCTAGCTCGTCGGCATCACGACGGCGGTAAGCCGCTTGCCGGCAATCCGAACCGCAATATTTCTGCTTACCAGAAGGCAGGACGCGCTTGCAATGCTGACAGGAATTCCGGGGCGTTTTCATCGGACAAAGGTTTGATTATCAATACGTCGAAAGCAATAGCACTACCCCCGGCGCGTTACGTTTATTTTTCGGGCAATCTCCAAAAACGGCCTGCACCGCGTCGCTAAGGCTGTTTTTTGGCCTGTCCTGCCTACCCCAATTCGTTACGTTTATTTTCACCCTTCCCTGCCACGGGGCCGAATTCATCCCAGTCGCGCCAATTCACCCACCGCCGGCCCGTGCAATCCTTCACGGCGCGTATCTGCGTGTAGGCCCAGCTTAGTTTCCGGTGCGGATAGAGTTGTAGCACGGCCTTCACCGTCACCCAGGGCATTGCTCTAACATTTTCAGACTCCATTCAGCGAAAATACGGCGGTAAAACGGCCTTTTTACACTGTTTTTACGGCTTTTTGCTTAGATAAAACGTCGATAATACGTTGATAAAACGTTGATAAAACGTCGATATTACAAGGATTAGAATTTACCAACCCCTCTCTATTGGCCGGAAACGGCCTTTTTTCTTGAAAATTGGGGCTAACTATCTGAGCTGTTAGATAATGCGTTGATAATACAACGAAAAGGCCCTAAACAGCCTGTTTTGGAGGTCGTAAAAACTACCGTTGAAATATCGGTTTGGCTATGTTTGGGCTCCTCGTTTTCGGGTTTTGCACCGATTTAGCGCCGCGCCTACCATGATTGCCCGCGTTGCGGGCATGAGTTAAGGCATTGCCTGCTCTGCGAGGCGTCGCGGACGGCCAGCAAAAAGCCCTGCCCCCAACGGCCGGGGGTGCTGTCACTTTTCGCGGTGCAGCTGCTGGCCAGGCTAACGGATTGCTGTCAATTCTCACCAGGTGCGCGCCGGCGCGGTCGGCGTTTTGCTGTCACGCCCGCCGAACTGGAGCGCTGATGGGCGAGCCACCGGCGCAGCTCACGGCCGGCCGTGCTGTCAGAAATTTTTCGTCGACGCACGCTCGAGTAAAAAAAAGCCGGCGTTTTGCTGTCACTGTTTCGCGCTGCAGCGCCAGCAGCCTGGCTAAAATGCTGTCACTGTCCGGGCCGCTGCGCGCCGGTGGCTCCCTGCTCAGGGCCGGCCGTGCTGTCATTCGCCAGCTGACGGCGCAGGGCCTGGTAGCCCTGCTCGTACATCCCATTTTCTTCCTTGTCGGTGAAACGGTCGGCGGGGTGAGGCGACGCCATCCGGGCGGCTTCTTTCTCTTTCCGGGTGCGCTTTTTCATGTATCAAAGTAACAACGTCACGAGCACCACAGCACCACGGGCACCACGGCCCCAAAGCATCACGGCCTCACAGCCTCAAAGCATCACGCCAGGCCCCTGCACCAAATCGCCACAACGGTTACAGCAAGCCATGCCATTGTACGTACAAACTCCGTTTTTCCGGTCCAATGGCACCGCCCAATTCGCAGGCTTATCGGGCTTGACTTGCTGAACAAAAGGGAAAAAATAGCCCCCCGTCGCCGGGCGGCGCGGGGGGCTTACACCTTATACGGAGGTGCCAACCGTGCTACGCATCGCGTCGCAGGACCTGGTTATTCCTTCCCTGCACACTCCTGCACAGGGTCCGCTTCACCAGGGTTTGTATCGTCAGGCCAGCACCGCCACTCGGGCGGCCTGGTGCTCTTTGTCATCATCAAACTTAGCCGGCCGCGCCGCTAAGTGAGGGGTATAAATCTCCCTAAATTTTTCTCGATAGTACGCCTCGAATCGCTGCCGGAATGCCCAGGGCGCAAACTTCCAGAAAAGAGCCTGGCTGTAACTGTAAATGGTGGCCATGACCGGCACCCGGCCGGCCAGCTCGTTATCCTCATACATTTCCTGGCTCATGGTGCCTTCTGGCGTTACCACAATGGCCCGCACGCTGCCGGGAATGGCCGATTCCATGCGAATAAGAGTATCGCGCAACTCGTCCGAAAGCGTTTCCGCGTAAGCCTCCACATTGCGCAGCTTGTCCGAACAGCCGGACGTTTGGCCGTTGATTTTTCGCCGGCTGGAATCGCTGCCATCGTTCTTCGTCAAATACTTGCACAGATAGCCCTTAACGTTATTCTGGCTCTTGAGCTTATGAATATCGACAGTGTTCGGGCACTCCCAATTCGACGCGATGCCGGCCGCGTAAGCCTCGACCTGCTCCGGGTAATTCACCACCTCGTAACGGGTTTGATACTTGCCAGTGGCCGCGCACATCACCTCGACGCGCCGCCGTTGCTCGGGATTGTAGGAGAACCCATGCGCGTGCCGGGCCATCTGCGTTTGCCGGTAGGCTTCGATATACCCGTTCTTGGCTAAAATCTCATTCCAAGCCTTCGTTAACACCTGGTTTTTTGCCTCATTCTCGTGATTAGTGGTATTGTCTATGTACTTATCAATCAGTATGTGATAGTGAATATTGCCCGCCTCTTGCGGCTCTGCCACCCAGATAAAGCACTGCACCCCAAAATTGCGCTGCAAACGCAACAGGAGCGGCTTCAATAGCTTCTGGTAAGCTAATTGGTCGTCAAAATCGCCGGCCTCGTCGCGTATTTGGTCAGCCGGCAGGGTAAGGGTTACAAAGGTTAGGTATACAGGTTGTTGCGTGTAACCAAGGTATTCATTCATGATTTGCCGTTTGGTTTCGTTTCGCAACCCCCCCAGCTCGGAGAGGAACCACAGTGTATCTACCCTGGTCTTAATCACTGATTTAGTCCTGGTGCTCATGTAGCCGTTTCGGCCGTGCTTCACTTCACTACCTGTAACCAGATTGCCGTCTGCATCCACCGCTTCCGAAGCCTGGTGCAGCAGGTTGTTTGCCGCCGCTTCCCGCTGCGCGGCGGTGCGCTCGTTGCCGCGCCGGGCCGTGCCGCCCGGCACAATAGTCATTGAATTGCACTTTATAATGGCCTTGTGCGCCATTTCGCCCCCCCGCTGTGTGGGGTTTTGCCACCGCGCCGGGCGCGAATGTGCCTTGAAGCTACTCAAAGCGGCCCCCTTTCCGTTCTTGTGCCACAATCGAACGTAAGACAAGCCAATTAGCGGCCGGCCCGAAATGGCATAAAAAAGCACTACCCGACTGGCGGCGGATAGTGCTTTTTATGCCTTTTTGGGCGTTCTGGTGGCCCGCAACCATCCCGGCCGGCTGTTGTGGCCGGCTTGTGTCCAGGACGCTATGACGGGCCGCAAAACTCATGCGGTTTCGGCTGCGCGTTCTTCGGCCTCAGCTCGCAATGCGTAGGCCCGATTAAAGCCAACACAGTAGCCGCGCTTGTGGGCCGCTACCCATACCAGACGCAAAACACCTGCCTGCACCACGGCAACCAGGAGCACGAGTAGAGCCGTGCTCATGCGTTGCGGGCGTTGCGGCGTTGAAGCAATTCCTGCGCATCCTCCGCCAGTTGCTCGGCACTGCGCAGTTCCAACACCTGCTGTAGGTTGGCCTGGTGGGTGTCGGCCATTACCAGGTCTTCAATCTCCGCCAACCCTTCGTAAAAGCCTGCGAGCATATCCCAGCTTTCTTGCCACAAGTCCAGGTCATTCTTACCCTTAGTGCCATGGTAAGAAATATGCTGGCCCAGTGTAAAAACTAAGCGAAAAACCTCCAAACGGAGCGTAGAAATAGGTTTTTCCTCCAATAGTAATCTATCGGATAGGATGTTGAAGGCATCAACCTTGTTGATGCTTCCGCCCCCCAGGGGCATATATACCGCTCCCATTACGCGAGTCGGTAAGCAGCCAGGAACTTAACCAGGTGCTCAGCACCGATACCACCGCCGGCAATCTTTAGCAGACGCTCAGCTGAGCCGGGAAGGCCGGCAAGGTATCGGCCGGCCGCTTTTCTAAGCTCGCGGTCGGAGGCCCGTTTTGTGTTGCGGTTTCGTTGCCCGTTTCGGGGGCTAATCGCTAGTCGGCCGGCACATCCAGTGCGGGCGGGCAAGAGGTGGGAGGTATTCAGCATTTGGTAAACGGGCAAAAAAAGTGCCCCATCTCGCTACCTGCTGCTGAATACCTCCACTACAGAGAAATTGCCGGGCTACGGCTCAGGTAACAAAACGGGGACACCGGGTAGGCTTACGCCTAAAATCTGTGCCAGTTAGTAACTCTGGTAGTGGTATTTGGTATTCAGCACCACGAAGGTAGCAGAATCGCGCAATTCTCCCAGGGTTAGGTTTTTACTACGGGCTGGCTACAATGCCTAGTGACAGCACGCCGGCAGCTGAGCTGACGGCCTGGCGCTTTCCAGGGCAGTGCATCTGACAGCATTTTCACCAGGCCAGGCCCGTGCAGCTCGAAGCTTTTGACAGCAAAAAAGCAGACGTGCGCCGGCCGTCGGAAAAAATCTGACAGCACTTAATTGGCCCGGCTACGTAGATTTGTTGTGTCTTCAACTAATCGACGGGCCGGACCAACTTCCAACCCAGAGAACACCGCCCCCCCTCCCGGCAAGGAGTGGGGGCGATTTTTTTACCCCTGGTTGATGGCGAAACTACAGCGGACTACTCGAAAGCGTCTTCGTTGGCGTTCCATTTGGCCAACACGCGCCACTTATTGCGGCCCGAATCCGGGTCCTCAGTAAACAGCTTCACCACGCCGGGCGTGTTGTTTTTGGCCATTTTCTTTTTGAGTTTTTCGTACTCCTTTTCGGCCAATTTGTAGTCGGAAAACTCTTCCGTGTAGCCGGGGCCGGTCACTTTGCCGCGCAGCTGCGCGTCCACTTTCGCGGCGGCAATCTTTTGGCTGCCACGGATTGCGTCTAGCTCGTCTTTAAGCTCGTTGCGCACTTTGCTGGCTACAACGCCGGCAATGGATTCTACTTCTTCTTGGGTTGCCATTTTGAGGGGTTGGGTTAGGTAAAAAAATGAATTTCAAATACTGGTTACTTCAGCACAATTCGCCGCCGTTTTCGTCGTCGTTTTCGTCGTTTGCTTGCTCTGCCAGGTTCACCTGACGGGCATACAGCACGCTTTGCAGTTCGGCCCCGATGGCCCCGTCTGCGAAGGTTTCCGCTGCC
>JALYUI010000800.1 GCA_030853845.1 Bacteroidota bacterium
ACACAATTAACGCCCTGTTAGCGTCCGGAAAAGTCACGCAAGAGGAGCTAGACGAGGAGCGGCGGGAATTGGATACTGACCCGGCTATTCGTCGCGCACGGCGCGGTTTAGGGCCTTTTGTGGTGAAAAGGGTGCGACGGCGTTAGCAGCAAAAAATAACTGTGACATCGGCCCCTAGCCAAAAGACCGGAAAAAGCCGGTTTGCAGGATGGGAAGCGGCTTTTTAAAAAAGCCTGAAAATAACTGTGACACACGGCGGCGGACGGCTTGTTTTTGACTGTTTGACGCTCAAACCTTTGCACGATGAAAACGCCCAAAAAACCCTGTAAACACTGCGGGAATCCTGTCAATGCAGGCCGGGCGCTTTACTGTGACGATTTATGCCGCAAGCGGGCATCTCGCAAACGCGAAGTGCACGCGCTGGGGGCGGAACTCGTGGCCGACGTGCGCCGGGTGCAGCGGTTGGTCGAGGAAGAAGCGTTGCCCGCCGAGTACAGCTGGGACCTGGATACGGCACGGGGGCTGACAAAGCAGCTAGACGTTTTTCAGGAGGCAACGCGGGCGATTTTGGATAACCTAACGGCGTTGGCCCTGCTGCATCAAGCCCGGCAATTGGACCCCGTTCAATTTGAATCGGGTACGGGCCACTTGCGAGGGTTGGTGGCCTGGATGCTTTTCGAGAGTGCCGTTGATACTATCCAAGGGTTTGCCAAAGAAGCCAAACAGGTAAAGGAATCAGTGGCCGAAACCTATTCCGGCGGCGCTATCGAGGAGGAACTAGAAAGCGTGTTGTATGCCCGTCAAATTGACCATTGGTGGCAAGCTGATGAAGCAGAGAACAAAGAAGGCGGGGTGCCGCCGAACGATGAAACCGGCTGCGAACTGTAATAAGGCATAAGTATTTGACAATCAATTTTTTATCTGACAAAACCCCCCCAAAATGGCAACCCAAGAAGAAGTAGAATCCATTGCCGGCGTTGTAGCCAGCAAAGTGCGCAACGAGCTTAAAGACGAGCTAGACGCAATCCGTGGCAGCCAAAAGATTGCCGCCGCGAAAGTGGATGCGCAGCTGCGCGGCAAAGTGACCGGCCCCGGCTATACGGAAGAGTTTTCGGACTACAAATTGGCCGAAAAAGAGTACGAAAAACTCAAAAAGAGAATGGCCAAAAACAACACGTCCGGCGTGGTGAAGCTGTTTACTGAGGACCCGGATTCGGGCCGCAATAAGTGGCGCGTGTTGGCCAAATGGAACGCCAACGAGGACGCCTTCGAGTAGTCCGCCGTAGTTTCGCCATCAACCAGGGGTAAAAAAATCGCCCCCACTCCTTGCCGGGAGGGGGGGCGGTGTTCTCTGGGTTGGTTTTGGTCCGGCCCGTCGATTCGTTAATGACTTAACAAATCTACGGAGCCGGGCCAAGAAATGCTGTCAGAAATTTGCCGACGGCCGGCGCACGTCTGCTTTTTTGCTGTCAAACGCATTGAGCTGCACGCGCCAGGCCTGGTAGAAATGCTGTCAGATGTACTGCCCTGGAAAGCGCCAGGCCGTCAGCTCAGCTGCCGGCGTGCTGTCACAAAGGCCAAATGCCTAGCCCGTAGCATTTTTTAACTCTGGGAGAATTGCGCGTTTCTGCTACCTTCGCGGTGCTGAATTCCATTTACCCTCTCTGAGTTACATAACTGGCATAAGATTTAGGCGTAAGCCTACTCGGTGTCCCCGTTTTGTTACCTGCATCCGGACCACCGGGTAATTACTCTGTAGAGGAGGAATTCAGCAAGCAGGTAGCGAGATGGGGCACTTTTTTTTTACCGCTTACCAAATTGCTGAATTCCTCCCACCTCTTGCCCGCCCGCACTGGAAGTGTCGGCCGACTAGCGACTAGCCCCCGAAACGGGCAACGAAACCGCAACACAAAACGGGCCTCTGACCGCGAGCTTAGAAAAGCGGCCGGCCGATACCTTGCCGGCCTTCCCGGCTCAACCGAGCGTCTGCTAAAGATTGCCGGTGGTGGCATCGGTGCTGAGCACCTGGTTAAATTCCTGGCTGATTACCGTCTCGCGTAATGAGCGCGGACGTGTATACCCCCCTGGGGGGTGGAAGCATCGGCAAGGCCGAGGCTTTCGACATCGTGATTAATCGGCTGCTCATCGACGAGCGCCCGTTATCCGTGGTACGGCAGAACATTTTTGAGTTCATGTTTAACCTTGGCGACCTGTTGCTAAAGCGGGGTGATAAGTCCATTCCGTATGGAGACGAATTTGTTGAAGGGTGGCAAGAAATAGGTGCTCTTTACCTGGCCCTGGCTGACTTGGAGGCCGTTGCTATGAAACCGACCCATTTGGCCAATGAGGCGGCATGGTTGGAGCGGCGGCGCATCGAAGCGGGCGGGTAGTGAGCGTAAGCGTTCGCCATATCGACCACCCTAGCGGGTGCCCCTGCTGCCGCCAGTCGGCCGGGGCACCCGCGTTGGGTAAGCTCAAAACGAGCGGGGTTTCTGTGCGCGAACGAAAGTGGGCTAAACGTGCTGAAAACGCGCTACTTAGGGCTCATGAGCTTGATACATTAGGACAAGCGGGGACAGAGGCCGCGCCAGCGGCTCAAGCGGCGGCGCCGCCGCCCCTGGGCAAGCTGGGCAAGCGGGCGCGGGGCAAGTATTTTTCGCAGCATCTGGCCCTGGCTCTTATCGACGTGGAGCGTCGGCGCATCGAGGCCGGCGAAAACGCCCCGTTACGGGCCTCCCGCAAGCGCAAGGCGGCCCTAACGGATGGAAAGGGGCTGCTGCCTGCTTATTGGCGCACGTACCACTGTGGCAACGAAATGCGGAACGAGGGCGGCAGGCTGGTAACCACGCTGTGCCGGTCCCGGTGGTGCACCGTGTGCAACAAGATTGAAACGGCACGGCTTATCAACCGCTACAAGCCCGTTTTGGACACCTGGGATGAAAAGTACCTGGTTACCTTGACATTGCCCAACGTGTCGGCGGCGCAGTTGCCGGCCACCATCGGGCGCATGAAAAGCGTTTTTCGCACGATACGCGAAATGATAAAGAAGCAGTACCAACGGGGGGAGCGGGCGCGGCCGTTGGAGGCGTTACGCAAGCTAGAAACCACCTACAACATGCGTAGGGGGGATTTTCACCCGCATTTTCACTTTCTCACCAATGACCTTGAAATAGCTAATTTGTTCGTTTCGGAGTGGCTGCGGCACATTCCGGAAGCCAAGCGCAAGGCCCAAGATGTGCGCAAGGCCGATGAAAACAGCGTGTTGGAGCTATTCAAGTATTTTGCCAAGCTGACGGCCAGCGGCGGCAAGGGACAAGGTGATATACAGTACATTCCGGCCGAAGCCTTAAACATTATCTTTAACGCAGTGGCCGGGGAGCGTGTCTTTCAGGCATTTGGCCTTAGCGCCGCGCCAGCAGCGGACGCGCCGGAAGATGCGGAATTGGCGGAATTGACGTTGGAGCGTGGCGAACGCTGGTTGTGGACGCGGGAAGCCAATGATTGGGTGGAGCACACGACCGGCGAGTGCCTGACGGGCTACGTGCCATCGGATGCGCTGCGCGACCTGGTGGAGCGCCGTATTTTGCGAACGCAGTTCCGAGCACGCGGGGCACCCCCTGCTAAACCTTTAATTACCTCACCAGATGGGACGTAACAAGAAAAGCGGCAATAATTGGCTAACCCATCGGCTGTTAAATCCAGACCGGGCGCGGGCCGATGATGAGGCGCACCAAGCCTTTGTCAAAGCAGCGGACGGCCTGATGCCCAGTTGCATGGAGTGCGGCGGCACCCGGCGCGCCGTTGCCGCGGCCGACGTGCCGGAAGAAGTGCGGGCACCGTTGGTCACTCGCATGGGCACGAACGTGGATTTTACCCTTTGTTCGGCGTGTGGCCGCTATTCTGCGCTCACGAAGTGGCAAGGGTTTTAACAATATAAATCCTGGTGAAGCGGACCCTGTGCAGGAGTGTGCAGGGAAGGAATAGCCAGGTCCTGCGACGCGACGCGCGCACGGTTGGCACCTCCGGATAAGGTGTAAGCCCCCCGCGCCGGCAAGGTGTCGGGGGGCTATTTTTTCCCTTTGGTTCAGCAAGTCAAACCCGATAAGCCTGCGCATCGGGTGGTGTCATTGGACCGGAAAAACGAAGTTTGTAGGTACAATGACATGGCTTGCTGGGTGAATTTCGCGGGCCAATTAGCAGGGGGCCGGGTGGTGCGTTGGTGCTGTGATGCGTTGTTGCTTTGATGCTGGCCACCTCGCTACTTTTTGACAGCACGGCCGGCCTTGAGCAGGGAGCCACCGGCACGCCAGGCCCCGGACGCTGACAGCAAAACGCCGACCGCGCCGGGGCTTCAGCTGAAGAATGTGACAGCAAAAAAGCCGGCTTTTTTTACTGGAGCAATCCTCGACCGCGAAACCGTGACAGCATTCCGCCGACGTGGCCAGCAGCTGCGGCCGGCCGGATGACAGCAGCGCCCGGCCCCGACGCCTCGCGGCCAGGCTATGCCTCAACTCATCCCCGCGAAGCGGGGAAGCATTGCCAGGTGGATGCAGAATCGGAGCAAAACCGGAAAACGAGGAAGGCAAACATAGCCAAACCGATATTTCATCGGTCCTTTTTGCACCCCTCAAAACAGGCTAATTTGCGGGTTTTCGTTGCAGTATCGACGCATTATCTTAGTAATGAAGGTATTACTAAATATTTTTGACAAAAAAGCGCGTTTGCAAGCAATGAGAGGGGGTAGCGCAAGGTTTTTGCCTGTGGCATCGGTGTATTATCGACGTTTTATCAACGTTTTATCAACGTTTTATCGACGTATTATCTAGGCAAAAAACTGCTAAAACAGCGTAAAAACGCCGTTTTTGTGCTGTAAATTCGCAGCATGGTCCCTGAAAACATTCGAGATTGCCCCTGGGTGACGGTGAAAGAGGTGCTGGCCCTCTATCCTCAGCGGAAACTAAGCTGGGCCTACACGCAAATACGCGCCGTGAAGGATTGCACGGGCCGGCGGTTCGTGAATTGGCGTGATTGGGATGAATTTGGGCCGTCTACACCAAACTATGCAGAAACCGCGCACCGTAACCGACACAATTAACGCCCTGTTAGCGTCCGGAAAAGTCACGCAAGAGGAGCTAGACGAGGAGCGGCGGGAATTGGATACTGACCCGGCTATTCGTCGCGCACGGCGCGGTTTAGGGCCTTTTGTGGTGAA
>JALYUI010000051.1 GCA_030853845.1 Bacteroidota bacterium
GGCGGGGGCTGCGGGGGCCCGGGCGGCCTCGGCTTCGGCCAGGCCGCTGCCGCCGGCCACTTTGGCGGCAATGGCGGCGGCCAGCTCCTGCAACCGCGCCTCGGGCACCTTTATTTTGGGGTTGGCGAAGTTCATGTCCGCCACCTTATTCATCGGAATCAGGTGGATGTGGGCGTGGGGCACTTCCAGCCCAATCACCGCCACCCCGATACGCTTGCAGGGCACGGCCGCCTGCACGCCCTTGGCCACGCGCTGCGCAAACACGTGCAGGGCCGCCAGCTCGTCGGCCGGCAGGTCGAAGATGTAGTCGACTTCTTTTTTCGGAATCACCAGCGTGTGGCCTTCCACCAGCGGGGTGATGTCGAGAAAAGCCAGGTGGCGGCCGTCTTCGGCCACTTTATAGGCCGGCAGCTCGCCGGAAACGATGCGGGAGAAAATCGAGGGCATGGGGGGTGGTGCTTGGTTGTTGGTGCTTGGTGCTTGGTTTGGCCTGGTGCAAATAACGTCTGGCGCAACGAAGCAACGCAAAAAAATGGGCAGTCCCTTTCGGAACTGCCCATTAAACAAGTTGCCAGGCACCAAGCACCAACAACCAGGCACCAAACTCTACCGCGTAATCTCCAGAATCTCGAACTGTAGCTTGCCGGCGGGCACGGTGATTTCGGCCATGTCGCCGGCCGACTTGCCCAGCAGGCCCTTGCCGATGGGCGACTTCACCGAGATTTTGCCGGCGGCCAGGTTAGCTTCCTCCTCGGCCACGAGGGTGTAGTCGAGCACCATGTTGTTCTTCAGGTTCTTCAGCTTCACCTTGCTCATGATGAGCACCTTGCTGAAGTCCATGTTGGTTTCGTCGATGAGGCGGGCGTTGCCCAGCACCTCTTCGAGCTTGGAAATTTTCAATTCCAGCAGGCCCTGGGCGTCCTTGGCGGCGTCGTATTCGGCGTTTTCGCTTAGGTCGCCCTTGTCGCGGGCTTCGCGCAGGTCTTCGGCGGCCTTGGCCCGGCCCTTCACTTTAAGGTCCTGGAGGTCATCCTTCAGTTTTTGCAGGCCCTCGGGGGTGTAGTAATTGATGGTAGTGGCCATAAAAGTAGCGGCTTGTCGGTTTGGCTAAAAAGCAAGGAGAACGGCTGGCACTGCCAACCGTTCTCCCTCCTTAGGTTCTGGACAAAGATACGAAATTCCGCTTAGCAGCGCTAGCCCCCGGCGGCCTCTCCTGCCCGAAAGGCCCGAATCTTCTCCACCAGCACCTGGTTGATGCGCTGGTAGCTCTCAAAGGTCCAGCCGCCCACGTGTGGGGTCAGCACCACGTTCGGGACTTGGCGCAGGTAATCGAAGCTGGCCTGCTGGGCCGGGTTCAGGCTGTGCAGCTTCTCGTTGTCGAGCACGTCGAGGGCCGCGCCGCGCACCGCGCCGGCTTGCAGGGCCGCCACCAGCGCGGCCTGGTCCACCACTTCGCCCCGCGCTGTGTTCAGCAGCCAGAGGGGTTTGGCGAAGCCGGCCAGCCGCGCGGCGTTCACGAAATGGTGGTTGGCGGCCGAGTACGGAATGTGCAGGCTCAGCACGTCGGCGCGGGCCTGCAGCTCGGCCAGGGGCACCAGCGTGGCGTGGCCGTCGGTGGTCACGGCCGGGTCGTGGTCGTGGGCCAGCACGGTGCAGCCGAAGGCCCCCAGCCGCCGTGCGAAGGCCCGGCCCATGTGCCCGTAGCCCAGCAGCCCGATGGTGAGGCCGCCCACCTCGGTGCCCCGGTTGGCCTCGCGCCGCCACTGCCCCTGGCGCACCTCGTGGTCGGCCCCCGGGATGTGGCGCAGCAGCCCCAGCAGCAGGCCGACGGCAAACTCACCCACCGCGTCGCGGTTGCCCTCCGGAGCGTTCAGCAGCGTCACGCCGGCTGCCGCCATCGCGGCGGTGTCGATGTTGTCGGTGCCGGCCCCGGCGCGGGCCACGTAGCGCAGCTGCGGGCCGCAGGCCAGCAGGTCGGCCGTTACGCGCAGCTTGCTACGCACTACCAGCCCCTCGTAGGGCCGGGTGGCCAGCGCGGCGGGCACCTCGGCGGCGGTGAGGGTGGGTAGGTAGTCCGTTTCGACGCCGATGCTTCGCAGCAGCGGGTGCAGCGAGGGATGCATTTCGTCGATAATCAGGCAAAGGCTCATATTGCTAAAGCGTGTAAGCAGTAGTTAGCTGAAGGGATGAATCGCCTATAATCTGATATAATTTCCACCGAAATTCGCGAGTATTTAGCGGACCTATTCGAGTTTTTCGGGCAATTTCGTCCGTTTTGGCATTGAGAGAAAACAAGTAGTATTCTCCTGACTTTGAAACTACAAACCAGTCTTCAACTTTACCAGTCGCAGCAATTGAGACAATTAGTGGCTCTTCTACATCGGCGCTGTTGGCATCACCAAAGTAGAGGCGGTTATCTCCCTCGCTCGTGTTGTCCAGATAATAATTGTTAGCCAACTGCTGCTGCGAGTTCTCATCGAACCAGAAGCAGCCTCCCAGCGGTAGCAACACCAGTAGCCTGACAAGCAACGGGAATTTCATTACTGTTTTATTAGATTCAGCTATTCCGCCACGTCGCTCGCATCCAAATCCGGCAGATTCGTCCCGCCCGCCATGTGCTGGCCCACGTGCCGGGTCAGGCGCACGAACTCGGCCACGCCCAGTTGCTCGGCGCGCTTCTCGAAAATGGGGTCGGTGGTAGCCTCCGCCGGCATGCCGAAAGGTTTCAGGGCGTTTCTCAGCGTCTTGCGGCGCGTCTGAAACGCCTGCTTTACCACTCGGAAAAACAGCTTCTCGTCGCAGGCCAGCTGCACGGTGTCGTTGCGGGTGAGGCGCACCACGGCCGACTCCACCTTGGGCGGCGGGTTGAAGACGTGGGCCGGCACCGTGAACAGGTACTCAATCTGATAAAACGCCTGGAGCAGCACGCTCAGGATGCCATAGGTTTTCGAGCCGGGCGGCTCGGCCAGGCGCTGGGCCACCTCCTTCTGAATCATGCCCACCACCTCGCGCACCTGCTGGCGGTTGTTGAGCACGGCAAAGAAAATCTGGCTGCTGATGTTGTAAGGAAAGTTTCCAATAATAGCCAGCGGCCGCCCCGGAAACAGCTCCCGCAAGTCCTGCTTCAGGAAGTCGGTGGCGTAAATCCGCTCATTCAGCGCCGGATAGTGCGCCCGCAGGTAAGCCACCGATTCGGGGTCGATTTCGACCACGCTGGTTTCGTAAGCCGGGTTTTGCAGCAGGTACTGCGTGAGCACGCCCATGCCCGGGCCGATTTCGAGCACGGTGCGCACGCCATCGGGCAGGCGCAGGGCGGCCACGATGTTGCGAGCAATGTTGGGGTCGGCCAGAAAGTGCTGGCCCAGGTGCTTTTTGGGGCGGACGGTGTTCACGTTGTCAGGAGTATTTGTTTTTCAGAACGTCATGCAGAGCGCAACGAAGCAACTTTACCGCAATACTAGATGAATTATTGC
>JALYUI010000060.1 GCA_030853845.1 Bacteroidota bacterium
GCTTTCCTACGGCGGCCCGCATCACTACCTGCACCTACTTCGCCACCCCCGGCGGCCACTCGCCCGGCCGCAACGACAAGCTGCTGCGCCTCAATGCCACGCCCGGCGCGCTGGCCCACAACATCGCCTTCCCGGCCGACGTGAGTGGGGCCTACGCGCCCGCCGGCCGGGCGCTCATCTCCGTGAGCACTCACGGCGAGCGCAGCCTCGGCGAGTCGGAGCTGGTGCTGGGCCTGCGGCAGGAGCTGGCCGGCTGGTTCGGCCCGGCCGCCCGCGACTGGGAGCACCTGCGCACCTACCGCATCGCGGCGGCCCTGCCAGTGTACCTGGCCGGCCAGCCCATCGAGCAGCCTCTCAAGCTGGCCGAAAACCTCTACCGCTGCGGCGACTGGGCAGCTTATCCATCGCTAAATGCGGCGCTGGCCACCGGGCGCGAGGTGGCCGAGATGATTGTGCAAGGATAGGAGGGTCGGAGGGGAAGCAAAAAAAGCACGTCATGCTGAATGCAGTGAAGCATCTCTACCGCAATAGTAAAATTGATTACTGCTGCGGTAGAGATGCTTCACTGCGTTCAGCATGACGTGCTTTTTACCCAATAGCCAAAACCCCTACACCTCGGGGTTAGCCGATGCCAGGGCATCGTAGCCGAGGCTTTCGGCCGGTTCCTCGCTGGGCAGCTGAATGTCGTCGGCATCGTCGACACGCAGCGTGAGTAGGCCCGAGATTATCATTGAAACGCCGCCGAGCACCAGCGTGAGAGCCGAATTGTTATTGAATACGTGCTTGGTGAAGTAGCCCAGCGTAACGCCGGCTACCATTTGGGGCAGTACGATGAAGAAGTTAAACACGCCCATATAGTAGCCCATTTTGTTGCTGGGCAGTGCCCCGGCCAGCATAGCATAGGGCACCGATAGAATGGAAGCCCAGGCCACGCCGATGCCGAGCATCGGAACCAACAGCGCCAGCTCGGCCACCCGGAAAGTGTGGGTGCCAAATAGCGAAAAAGTGGTGGTTTGCTCGATGGGAATAGCGCCGATGAAGTAGATGGAGATGAGGCCCAAGCCTCCGGCCGCCAGGCACAGCATGTGCGTGACCCGGCGGCTGGTAGCGCGGGCAATAACGGGCAAGGCCAAAGCCGCCAGCGCCGATATGCCGTTGTAAACCGAAAAGCAGACGTTGACCCAGTCAGCACCTTCGTTATAGAGCTTGGAAGTGGTGTCGCTGGTGTGGTAGATGTGGCTGGTGATGGCCGGCGTGGCATAAATCCACATCGAAAACAACGCTAACCAGCTGAAAAATTGCACCACGGCCAGCTGTCGCATGGTATGAGGCATGTTAGTAACGCCCGCAAACGACTCGCGTATGCCATTCCAAAAGCCCTGGGTGTGGCGCTTTTCTTCTTCAAAAGCTGCCATGTCCACCGGGGGGTACTCGCGCGTGGTTAGGACCGTCCACAGCACCGCGATGAAATAGATGATGCCCCCGGTGTAAAAGGCGTATTTGAGCGAGAGGGAAATCTGACCGGCCGGTGCCACGTTGCTGATGTGAAAAAACTTGGTGTAAATAACCGGCAGCAAAGAACCAACCACGGCACCCACGCCTATGAAAAATGTTTGGGCACCGAAGCCTGTGGTACGCTGGCTGCTGGGCAGCAGGTCGCCCACCAGCGCCCGAAATGGTTCCATTGAAATATTGATGCTAGAATCCATAATCCAGAGCATACCGGCGGCCATCCATAGCGCCGACACGTTGGGCACTACCAACAGGGCCAGCGAAGCGCAAATGGCCCCCACCAGAAAAAACGGCCTGCGCCGGCCCCAGCGCGGGCTCCAGGTGCGGTCGGACAAGTACCCGATGATGGGTTGCACCAGCAGACCGGTGATGGGGGCGGCCAGCCATAGAAAAGCCAACTCGTCCTGCTTGGCACCCATTGTCTCGAAAATCCGACTCATGTTGCCGTTCTGCAACGCAAAGCCGAACTGAATACCCAAAAAGCCAAAGCTCATGTTCCAGATTTGCCAGAAACTAAGACGGGGTTTTTCGCGGGTGGGAATAGCGGACGCAACGCGGATGGACATCGGGTGGTGAAACAGGATGAAAAAAGACAGACCAAAAAACGACGAGGCTGCCTGCGCCCGCTAAATGTGGGCTTCGGGCAGCCTCCAAACTTACTGCATTAGCCGGGCAAGCCGGCCAGCTTACTTCGACTTTATCTCGAAAACGTAGGCCGACAATGGGGCCATTGTAAGATTAAGGGTATTGCGGGGCTCGTCGTCGGTGAGCAGGTTGGTGTAGGTGTAGAATTTTTTGGGGTTGAGGCCCATGGCCGCCACGGCCTCGGCCGGAATGGTGATGACGGGCCGGTAGGTTTTATCGGCCGAGAAGTTGACCACCACCAATACCTGCTGCTTGTCGGTGTAGCGCAGGTAGGTGTAGAGGTTTTTCTGGTTGTACTCCTTGCCCAGGTTGTTGGCATCCTGCAGCTCGTAGAAGCGGCCCCGGCGGATGGCCTCGCTCTTGCTCGTCGCGTTCAGCAGGCGGCTGTAGAACTCACGCAGTTGCTTCTGCTCATACACTAGCTTGCCGCCGTCGAACTTGCCCTGGTTCATCCACTTCTGATGCTCGGGCACACCCCAGTAGTCAAAGATGCTGGTGCGGCCGTCGGCGCTGCTGAAGCCTTCGGCCCCGTTGGCTGGCTCGCCCACTTCCTGCCCGAAATAGAGCATCACAGGGCCGCTGGCCAGGGTGGCCGCCACGGTCATGGCCGGAATGGCGCGCCGGGGGTCGCCGGCAAAGTCCTTGCTGGCGATGCGCTGCTCGTCGTGGTTTTCCAGAAAGCGCAGCATGTGCGACGAAAAGCCGTTGCTTTCCTCCTTCCACACGCGGGTAATGTCTTCGGTGGTGCCTTCCTGGCGCATCAGCTTGCGCAGATTGTCGTACAGGCCCACTTTGTCGTAGAGAAAGTCGAAATGGCCCTTTTCGAGGTAGGTTTTATACTCGTGGGGGTTGTAGGCTTCGCCGATGAAGATGAGGCCGGGATGGGCCTTTTTCAGCTCCGGAATTACCCAGGCCCAGAACTCGACGGGCACCATCTCCACCATGTCGCAGCGGAAGCCGTCGACGTCTCTGCCGGCCCAATACAGCAGAATGTCGCGCATCTTCAACCAGGTATCGGGCACGGGGTCGAAGTGCGTCTGGCGGCCGTTGGGGTAATCCACGCCGTAGTTCAGCTTCACCGTCTCGAACCAGTCGTCCACGCTCGGGGCTTCCGAAAACACATCGTTGCCGGTGGCCTTGGCGGGCACTTCGAAGTATTTGCCATCCTCGCGGGGGCCTTTGAGCGGGCCGAGCGGGTTATAGGCGGCGGGCACCACGAAGGCTTTGCCGGGCAGGTAATAGAAATTATTACTGGCTACAAAGGCCTTGGTTTTATCGTCGGTAACCCCTAAGTCGAGCACGTCCACCGGCTTGGCGTCCGACTTGTAGGAACGGGCCACGTGGTTCGGAATGAAGTCCATGAGCACCTTCAGGCCGTGGTCGTGGGTGCGCTTGATGAGGGCCTCGTACTCCGACATGCGGTTTTTCACCACCACGGCCAGGTCGGGGGCCACGTCGTAGTAGTCTTTGATAGCGTAGGGCGAGCCGGCGCGGCCCTTCACCACGTCGGCATCGTCGGCGCGCACGCCGGCGCTGGTATAGTCGGTCATGGTGGCGTGCTCAATCACGCCGGTGTACCACACGTGGCTCACGCCCAGGGCCTTTATCTCGTCGAGGGCCAGGTCGTTGATGTCGTTGAACTTGCCGCAGCCGTTCTCGGCAATGGTGCCGTAAGGCTTGTTCAGGGCCACCTTATTGCCGAACAGGCGGGTCATCAGCTGGTAAATAACGAGCTTGTTGTCCTGCGGAATCTCGGCGGTGGTATTGGGGTCGGTGGCAAGAGGGCGTTGGGCGTCCACGGGCGGTTTAGGCAAAGAGAAAGCAGCTAAGGAGACGAGGCCGCCGGCCAGTAACAGTTTTTTCATGATACGGCAAGATAACAGGTCAATGAACAGTTAATAGTGAATAGGTAGCAATTGTCGGCTCATTCCCGCACATCTCATTGTTCACTGCTAACTGTTCACTGATAACTGAAAAACTCACCATTCCTGCGTGAGCGGGTGCAACATCAGCTCATCGACCACCACGTGGGCGGGGGCTTCGAGCACGTAGCGGATGGCCTGAGCTACGTCGGCGGGGCGCAGGTGGGTTTTTTCGGCCTCCAGGCTGCCGGGGGTGGTGTCGTTGAAGTAAGTGTCGACCAGGCCGGGGTAGATGGTGCTCACCTTCACGCCGTGGGGGCGCACCTCCTTGCGCAGGCTGGCCAGCAGGGCATCCTGGGCGTATTTGCTGGCCCCGTAGGCCGTGCCGTGCGCGAAGGTGCGCTTCGATACATCGGAGGCAATGCCCACGATGTGGCCTTTTTTCTGCGCCTTGAAGTGGGGCACGGCGGCCTTGCACAGCAGGAAGGTGCCTTTCACGTTGGTGTCGAAAATCCGGTCCCACTCCTCGGCCTCAAACTGCTCAAGCTCGGCAAACGAGCCCACCCCGGCGTTGCAGATGAGGATATCGAGCCGGCCGTAGTGGCGCAGGGTTTCAGCCACCACGTGCCGGGCGTCGGCCTCATCGGCGATGTCAGCCACGATGCTCAGGCCCCGGGTTTTTTGGGTGAGGTCGCTTAGCTCCTGGGCGCTGCGGGCCACGGCCACCACGGTGGCACCTTGCAGGGCCAGCAGCAGGGCGGTGGCTTTGCCAATGCCCCGGCTCGCGCCGGAGATGATGACAACTTGGTTGGTGAGGTCGGTCATTCGTTCTGGGTTTTTTTAGCCCGCAGAGGGCGCTGAAGTTGGCGCAGATGACGCAGAATGTTCTTCCAGCCCGTTCACTTTGCGGAAGATGCCATTTTTGATATATGGCACGTTGAAGTTAATCAGCAGGCCCAGTTTGTGGCCCGACAGTTTCAGGTAAGTGAGCAGTTGCATGTGGTGTACTTCAAGCAAAATCTCGACGGATTTTAATTCAACCACCACCTTTTCCTCTACCAGCAGGTCAATTCGAAATCCGTTGTCCAGTTTCAAGCCATCATACACGACTGGCAGCGGAACCTGAGTCTGCACCAGCAGCCCCATTTTTCTCAGCTCATGGCTCAATAGGGTCTCATAAACCGACTCCAAAAGCCCCGGCCCAAGTGCAACATGAATATTGTAAGCTGCTTTTCGGACCAAGTAGGAAATATCATTCTCGTGCTTCTGCGTCATCTGCGTAAACTTCAGCGCGCTCTGCGGGCTAAACTCTAAAGAACGAGCTACTTCCGCAGCTCCACCACCCAGGCCGTATGCGCCGGCACCCGCAAGGTCTGCAAGTCGGTCAGCACCGCCCCGCTCACCACTTCCACGCCCGATGAGAACCCGCCCGTCCGCTCCGCAAACCGCGTTCCGTCCACCGTTTTTTCGTCCTTGGTGTTGTTGGCAATTACCATCACGCATTGCTTTTCTGAGTACCGGAAGTAGGTGTACACCCCATCCTGCGGAATAAACTGCATCAGCTTGCCCGAGCTCAGTACCGGGTGCGCCTTCCGGTAGTTGGCCAGCTTGCTCACGTAGTCGAACGCCTCGCCGGCCTGCCCCGGCCGCGCGGTGAAGTAGTCCAGCTTGTCGCCCGCAAATCCGCCCGGAAAGTCGGCCCGCACCTTGCCGTCGGGGTTCGAGAAGTTTTTCATCAGCACCTCGGTGCCGTAGTAGAGCTGGGGCGTGCCGCGCAGCGTCAGCAGCCAGGCAATGCCGGTTTTAAACTTGTTGAAATCCTCACCAATCACCGAGTAGAAGCGGCTCATGTCGTGGTTGTCGAGGAAGGGCACGTTGCGCGTGGCATCCTCGTACAGCCAGTCGGCCTGCAAGGCGTGGTAAAGCTTGCTCAGGTCGCCGTTTTCGGTTTTGAGGGCATCCGAAATTGCGAAGCAGATTTGAAAGTCGAGCAGCCCGGGCAGGTTGGATTTGAAGCCGTTCACCGGCGGCAGAATGTTGCGGGCGTAGAATGCCTGCTCGGCTTCGGTGCCTTCCCAGGCTTCGCCAAACAGCGCCAGGCGCGGGTACTCCTGCTCAATGGCCCGGCCCCACTGCATCAGAAACTGCGGGTTCGAATACGGGTACGTATCGATGCGGTAGCCGTCGATGCCCGTCGATTCCACCCACCACAGGAAGTTCTGAATCAGGTAAGTGGCTACCAGCGGGTTGCCCTGGTTCACGTCGGGCATCGTCGTATCGAACCAGCCGTCGTTGAACAAGGTGTAGTCGCGCTGCGAGCCGTGCGGGTCGTTCAGGGCGAAGGCGTTGTAGTTGCTGCGCGTGAAGGTGGGGAAGGCGTGGAACCAGTCGGCCGCCGGCTTATCCAGAAACAGGTGGTGGTAGCTGCCCCAGTGGTTGAGCACGATGTCCTGCACCACTTTCAGGCCGTCGGCATGGGCGGCTTGCACAAACTGCTGGTACTCGGCGTTGGTGCCGTAGCGCGGGTCGATTTTGTAGCAGTCCGTCACCGCGTAGCCGTGGTAGCTGGCTTTGGGCATGTCGTTTTCCACCAGCGGCGTGGGCCAGATGGCTGTAACGCCCAGCTGCTTGAGGTAGGCGAAGTGGTTCTGGATGCCGCGCAGGTCGCCGCCGTGGCGGGCGTACATCGAGTCGCGGGCCACGTGGTTCACGCGGCTGCCCGGCACCACGTCGTTCTTCGGGTCGCCGTTGGCAAACCGGTCGGGCATCAGCATGTAAATGAAGTCGGCCTGCGTCAGGCCTTGGGTGCGGGCGGGGTCGGCGTTGCGGGCGCGCAGGTCGTATGTGTAGGTCAGGGCTTTGCCGTTGCTTGTCAGCCCCAGCTTTAGCGGGCCGGGCCGGGTGGCGGGGTCAATCAGCAGGTTGATAACGAGATAATCCGGATTCTCCAGTTTCTGCTGGCTCTCCAGCGCCACGCCCGGGTAGGCGGCCAGCGTGGCGGTGCTGCCCGCAATGCCTGGCGCGTGCACCAGCAGCTGTAGCTTCGGGTTCTTCATGCCCACCCACCAGTAAGTCGGGTCGATGCGCACGCCGGACGCTTTGGCCGGGGGCGCGGCACTGATGGTCGCCTGGGCCGCAGCCGATGTGGCCGACGACAGCAGGGGCAGCAGCGCCGCCGTAAGCAGCAGAATGGGTGGGAATTTCATGGCCAAAAGAGCGTGGGAATAGCGTCAGGGCCAAAAGTACGGTATTCCGCCACGGCCTCTGATGCGCAACCGTTTCCATTTTTGCAATAAAATTATGGCTGCGGCAGCCCGGACTTTTTAGCCACGAAAAAGCCCGCTCCCGAAACCGGGAGCGGGCTTTTTCGTCATCGCTTCAGCGAAGGCCGGCTTACTGCTGAGCCAGCCAGAGCGAGGCGTTCAGGTGCAGGCGGGCGTGGCTGGCCAGCTCGGTCCAGCCGGGGTACACGCTGTTGCCCGGGCTGCCGGTGCCGTCGTCGGCCGGCGACGAGTCGGTGATGCACACCACCCGGCCCGCGCCGTAGGTGCTGCTGATGCACATAATGTTGCTGGTGCCCTGGGTAGAAGTGCTGCGCCAGATGAGCGGCGTGGCCACCGAGCCCGAGGTTTTGGTGATGGTCGCCCCGTTCGAGAACTTCAGCTGGGTCACGGCACCCTGCGAGCCGTGCAGGATGGGGTTGGTGCTGCTGGCCAGCACGTTGCTGGTCGTTTCGGAAATATTGGTGAGGGCAATGGTGTAGCCGAAGGGGTTGGCCTGCACCGAGTTGTTGCTCATCAAGTCGTTCCAGATGGCAGGCGAGTCGTAGCCGTCGTTGTTGCGGTCGGAGATGGTATGGTCGGAAATCATGAACAAACCGCCGCCGTTTTTCACGAAGTTGACGATGGCCGCTTTTTCCGTCGAGTTGAACAGCGTGTTCGGCTCATCGACCACAAACACGTTGTAGTTGCTCAAATCCTGTGGGTTTGAGCTGTTGCCATAAGTAATGGCCGTGCCCGAGGGCAGGTTCTCGACCGAGTTGCCCAGCTTCACCAGCGAAACGCCCCACGAGGAGAGGGCGGCCGTCCAGTAGGTCTCCGAAGTGCTGCTGGTAATGCCCGAAGCCGCCGGGGTGGGGTAGCGCGGGGTCACGCCGCCGTCCACGTCCAGGGCCCAGTCAGCGTTGCCGGCCAGCTCGGCGTGCGAAGCATCAAACAGGAATTTCTTGCCGCCGGGAGGAGGAGGCGTGCCGCCGCCGCCACCGCCACCACCGCTGGAGTAGCTTTCCACGGTAATGTTGTCGAAGTTGATGCGGTTGCTGCCGCCGTCGGTTTTGCGCACCTGCAGGCGCACGGTGCCGGCAATGTTCACTGTGAACGAGGCCGTGCTGAGCGTGGTGGCGCTGGTGGTGACGGTGCTGCCCACCTTGGCGTAGCTGCTGCCGCTGTTGCTGCTGGCCCACAGCTCCCAGGTGCCGCTGGCATCGGTGCCGTACTTGGCATGCGCCACGGTTACCACACCGGCCCCGCCGCTCAGGTCGAAGTTCATGCTCAGCGAGCCGCTGTTGCGCACCCGGGCCGACTGCGCACCCGTTTTAGGGTCTGAAGTCGTGTTGCCGATGAGGGCATCGTTGAGCGTCCACGAGCCCGAGCCCAGCGTCACGCTGCCCGTAGTGTAGGAGGCTTTGGTTCCCGTCTCAAACCCTTCCGGGAAACCCGGGGCGGATACGGCCTGAGAAACCACGGCGGCCGTAGGAACAGCGGGCGTCAGCTCCGACTTCGAGCAGCCGGCAAACAGTGCGGCGGCTCCCAGCAAGGGAGCTACCAAAAAGCGAGCAGTAATGTTCATGCGCATTAGGGTGAGAGTAAGTTTTTTAAGGTGCAATTCAGAGTGGGCAAATCTACTGGATTAAAACAATGAAATTGATAATAAACGGGTTAAAAAATTATGTCCTTTTCAAAATGAATACTAATTATGATGAGCATTTAATGAATTTGCGAAATATTTTGGATTAATTCATATGTGAAATTGATTTTTTTAGGATAAACAACATCCTGGTTTAGCTGGCCTGGGTTCTGGTGCCCGGTGCCAACCTCCGGAAAAGCAAAAGCCCGCCCCCAATTAGGGGCGGGCTTCATTTTTACAGCCGCAAGCTGCTGTCGCTGTGCCTTATTGCAGCTGGGCCAGCCAGAGCGAGGCGTTCAGGTGCAGGTTGGCGTGGCTGGCCAGCTCGGTCCAGCCGGGGTACACAGTGTTGCCGGGGCTGCCGGTGCCATCATCGGCCGGCGACGAATCGGCTATCACTACCACGCGGCCGGTGCCGTAGGTGCTGCTGGCACACATAATGTTGGTGCTGCCCTGGGTAGAGGAGGTGCGCCAGATGAGCGGCGTAGCCACCGAGCCCGACGTTTTGGTGATTGTGGCCCCGTTGCTGTACTTCAGCTGCGTTACGGCCCCCTGCGAGCCGTGCAGAATGGGGTTGGTGGGGCTGGCGAGTACGTTGCTGGTGGTTTCCGAAATATTGGTCAGGTCGATGCTGAAACCGAAAGGATTGGTCTGCACGGTGTTATTGCTCATCAAATCGTTCCAGATGGCGGGCGAGTCGTAGCCGTCGTTATCGCGGTCGGAAATATTGTGGTCGGAAATCATGAACAAGCCGCCGCCATTCTTCACGAAGTTGACAATAGCCGTTTTCTCGGTGGCCGTAAAGAGCGTATTCGGCTCATCGACCACAAACACGTTGTAGTTGCTCAAGTCCTGGGGGTTCGAGCCATTGCCATAAGTAATGGCCGTGCCCGTGGGCAGGTTCTCGACTGAGTTGCCCAGCTTCACCAGGGCCACACCCCAGGAGGAGAGGGCGGCCGTCCAGTAGGTTTCCGGGGTACTGCTCGTAATGCCCGAAGCCGCCGGGGTGGGGTAGCGCGGCACCACGCCGGCATCCACGTCGAGCACCCAGTCGGCATTGCTGGCCGTTTCGGCATGCGAGGCATCGAACAGGAATTTCTTACTGCCCGTGCCGCCGCCACCGCCACCGCTGGTATAGCTCTGCACCGTAATGTTATCGAAGTTGACGCGGCTGGAGGTGCCGTCGGTTTTGCGCACCTGCAGGCGCACGGTGCCGGCAATGTTCACCGTGAACGAGGCCGTGCTGAGCGTGGTAGCGCTGGTGGTGACGGTGCTGCCCACCTTGGCGTAGCTGCTGCCGCTGTTGCTGCTGGCCCACAGCTCCCA
>JALYUI010000077.1 GCA_030853845.1 Bacteroidota bacterium
GGGCAGGATGCTTCGCTGCGCTCTGCATGACGTTCTAGCGCAGTTTTTCTTTTTGCCGACATCTTTGCAGCCTATGGATTTCTCCACCGACCTCGTTCTTGAAAACAACCGCGTCCGCCTGCGCCCGCTGGAAGCCGGCGACTTCGAAGCCCTGAAAGCCGTGGCGATGGATGCCGACCTCTGGCAGTACACCCTGACCCGGGCCGACGACGCGGTGAGCCTGGCTGCCTACATCCGCCAGGCCATTGAGGCCCGTGAGCAGGGCCTGCGTTACCCGTTTGCCATCATCGACCGCGAAACCGGCCAGCTAGCCGGTAGCACCAGCTACTACAACGTAGTGCCCGCCGACCAGCGCCTGAGCATCGGCTACACCTGGGTGGGCACCAATTTCCAGCGCTCGGGCCTGAACCGGGCCTGCAAGCATCTGCTGCTGAGCTATGCCTTCGACAGCCTGAACTACGAGCGGGTGGAGCTGGAAACCGACTCGCGCAACCACAAGTCGCGCACGGCCATGGCCCGCATGGGCGCCACCGAAGAAGGCACTCTGCGCAGCCACCGTCCCACGCAGGGCCACATCCGGCGCGATACCGTCATTTTTAGCATCGTGCGGCCTGAGTGGACGGGCCTGCGCACGTCGGTGTTTCAGCCCTTTGAAGCCCGTGGCTGAGCCGGCCGCCAACCAGCGCCTGCGCCCGCCCGATGGCCTGTGGCGGCGGCGCGTGGCCAGCTTTGCCCACGCCGGGCGCGGCGTGTGGCTGGCCCTGCGCTCGGAGGTGCACATGCGCTTTCACGCGCTGGCTACGGCCGGGGTGCTGGGGGCGGGGCTCTACTGCCGCCTGGGCCGGCTGGAATGGGCGCTGGTGGCCCTGGCCATAGCGGGCGTGTGGACGGCCGAGCTGCTGAACACCGCCATTGAGGCGCTCACCGATTTGGCCTCGCCGGGCTGGCATCCGCTGGCCGGCAAGGCCAAGGATATTGCCGCCGGGGCCGCGCTGCTGGCCGCCCTGGGGGCGCTGGTGGTGGGGGCGCTGGTGTTCGGCCCTCACCTGTTGCCGCACCTGTTTTTGCCCTGATTCACGGCTTACCTCAACCATTGCCCGCGCCGGGCGTACCCCTACACCAGCCCACCAACCGGCCCGTTTTTTCCCTTCGCCCTATGCGCTTGTTTTCCTTCGCCGCTGCCCTGTTCCTCACGGCCGCCTGTGCCCACCAGCAGGTGAGCGTGACTACGCCCACCTCGCCGCCACCCAGCGGCATGGTATCGGGCACCGACACGCCCGCCCCCACCAGCGCCAACACCGTGGACCCCGTGACCCGCTACGTGCCCGAATCGGATACCACGGCGCGCCCGCAGTGGCTGAAGCAGCGCATTGCCGCCGTGCTGGCCGAGCGCAAGCGTAACCCCATCACCCGCATTTTGCGCTACGAGTACGAGGGCCACATAGTGTACTACATTTCGGCCCCGTGCTGCGACCAGTATTCGCAGGTGTTCGATACCCGGGGCAAGCTCATCTGCCAGCCCGACGGCGGCATTACCGGCCGGGGCGACGGCAAATGCCCCGATTTCGACAAACATAAAGCCAACGAAAAACTAGTGTGGCAGGACCCACGGTAGGAATTATGAGTTATGAGTTATGAATGGTGGGTTGCCGTTTTGGCAAGTCGCAGTTTAAACTCACAACTCATCATTCATAACTCATAATTTTACAGATGACTAATACCCTAGCCAAGCTCGGCGCTTTCAACGTCTGGGCCAACGAAACCCTATTGCGCCGCCTCGATTCTTCGGTAGCGGCCGGCCACGAAATCGCGCCGCCGGTGCTGCGCCTGTTCAGCCACGTTATCAATGCCCAGTGCATCTGGATTGCCCGCATCGGAGGCACTGCAAGCCCCGTAAAAGTGTGGCAGGAGCATGATTTGGCCGGTATTCACCACTGGCACGAGCAGTCGTCGGTAAAGCTAAGTGAGCTCTGTGCCGGTACGGATGAAGCCGAGCTTGACCGCTTCATTCACTACACCAACTCGCAGGGCGATGCCTACGACTCGCAGGTGCGCGACATTCTCACCCACGCCGTGACGCACGCCACCTATCACCGCGCCCAGGTGGCCACCCGCATGCGCGAAGCCGGCCTCGAACCCGTCAATTCCGACTTTATTACCTACTGCCGCGAGCTGGCCGGGCAAACTGCGCCGCAACTGTAGCACCGCGCCGGCTGCGTTCCCATTTCTCCACTTCAATTAGCTAAGCACATGGTCATCATTGTTATGGGAGTTTCGGGCTGCGGCAAAAGCACAGTGGGCGAGCAGCTGGCCCCGCGCCTCGGGCTGCCGTACTACGACGCCGACGACTTTCACTCGGCCGCTAATATCGAGAAGATGCGCCACGGCACGCCCCTGACCGACGACGACCGGCGCGACTGGCTCGCCACCCTGGCCGCCGACCTCGGGAAGTGGAACCAGAGCGGCGGGGCCGTGCTGGCCTGCTCGGCCCTGAAGGAAGCCTACCGCACCACGCTGCAAGCCGGTGTGGCCGAGCCCATTCATTGGGTGTGGCTGGATGGGCCGCGCGCGCTGCTGCTCGAACGCATGGGCGGCCGCAAGGGCCACTACATGCACCCGAATATGCTCGACTCGCAGCTGGCCACGCTGGAGCAGCCGGCCTACGCCCTGCGCCTGTCCATCGAGGCCACGCCGGCCGAGCTGGTGCAGGAAGTGCTGGCAGCCCGGGAGCAGAATGCCGCCTTTGGCACCAAACCCGGAAAGTAGCTGCTCACCAGCGTTTAGGCGGCTGACGGGAGCCCGGCTTTTTCGGGAGAAATTTCTTTCCGGAAAGCGTTGCGGCGGCAAGGCCAGGGCCAGCGAAGCAACGGGCACCGAAAGGCGTTGCGCAACTAAGTCGGCCGGCATCGTTGCCGGTATCGATTGCGTAAATAAAGCCGTTGATTTTGAGCGAATCAAGCTTTGTGAGGGGGTAATATTGAGTGGTTCATCACTTTTCCTCCCCACCCAACTATGCGCCAAAAACTACTTCGTGCGCGCCGGCTTTGCCAGCGCTTCCTCACTGCCCGCCCCAGCGCTGCCCGGCCCGGGCTGCTGCCGGCCCTGCTTGCCGGCCTGCTGGGCTTCGGCTTGGCCCACCAGAGCCAGGCCCAGAGCAATACCCTGCTGGAGCAATGGCCCCTGACGGCCGACAACGTGCCCACCGTCGTAGCGACGGGGGTGACGGCATCCAGCCCTACGTTCACGGGCTTCGTGCTGTCGGACAACTCGGCGGCTTCAGGCACTATTCCGGGCTATTCGACGGCGCGCGGGCAGGCTTTTGCCCCGCAGAGTACGGGTGGGGGCTGGAGCACGTCGGCCACGCCGCCCGGCCCCGGCACCAACGCGGTGCGCACCTTTTATGAGGAGTTTACGGTGGTAGCTGCCAGCGGCTACTCCCTGCGGGTCGACTCGCTGCTGCTGACGACGGCCATCAACAACTCGGCGGCAGGGCACTTAGGCGTGTCTTATTCGACCGACGGCTTTGCCACTATTAATGAAGTAACGGGCGGCACCCTGCCAACCACCACGGCTTCGCCCTCGCAGCCAGCCGGGGCCACCGGCTCGTTCACCAACCAGGCCAACATTCCGAACAATACCAGCGGCCCGATAATCAATACCCACACCTTCCGGCTGGCCCTCAACGGCACCACGGGAGCAACAGTAGCCAGCGGCCAGACGCTGAGCATCCGGCTCTACTATGGCGTTGGTACGTCGAGCAGCCCACGCCAGGCCCAGCTGAAGTCCGTCACGGCCAAAGGCGTCAGCGCGTCGGCCTGCAACGCGGCATTTGCCTACGGCAGCAGCTCGTACTGCCAGAGCAGCCCCACCAACCCCACGCCGACCATTACGGGCAGCGCGGGCGGGGCCTTTTCTTCCACCACCGGCCTCACGCTGAACGCCAGCACCGGCGCCATTACCCTGAGCAGCAGCACCCCCGGCACCTACACCGTGACCTACACGGTGAGCAGCACCTGCAGCAGCACCCAGACCGTGACGGTGACGACGGGCTCGTCGGCCAGCTTCAGCTACGGCGCGGGTAGCTATTGCACCACCGCCGCCAACCCCACCGTCACGTTGGCCACGGGGGCCAGCGCGGGCACCTTCAGCTCGACCGCGGGCCTCACGCTGAATGCAACTACCGGGGCCATCACCCTGAGCAGCAGCACGCCCGGCACCTACACCGTGACCAACACCGTAGCTGCCAGCGGCAGCTGCACGGCGGCCACCGCCACCACTTCGGTCACCGTAACGGCCCCGCCCACGGCTAACGTGGGCTACCCGGCCAGCAGCTACTGCACCAGCACCACGGGCACGGTGGCCCTGAACCTGGGCACGGGCAGCACCCGCGGCACCGTCACCGTGAACCCAGCCACGGGCCTGAGCATCGACGCGGCCGGCACCATCACGCCCTCGACCTCGACGCCCGGCACCTACTTCATCACCAACACCGTGGCGGCCAGCGGCGGCTGCGCAGCCGTGACCGGCGGCACCACCGTCAGCATTGCTGCGCCGGCTACGGCGGGCTTTAGCTACCCGGCCGGCCCGATATGCGCCGGCACCAGCGGCACCACGGCGGCCACGCTGGTCACCGGAGCTACGGCGGGGACCTTTACTTCGACCACCGGCCTGACCATTAACGCCAGCACCGGGGCTATTACCCCTTCAACCTCCACAGCGGGCACCTACACGGTAACCAACACCATCGCCGCCAGCGGCGGTTGCGCGGCCATCACGGCCACGGCTACCATTACCGTTGCGCCTGCTACGACGGCTACGTTCAGCTACAGCGGCTCGCCGTTCTGCCTGAGCGGTACGAACCCCACGCCCACCATCACGGGCACGGCAGGCGGCACCTTCACCTCTACCACCGGGCTGAGCCTGAACGCCAGCACCGGCACCATTACGCTGAACACCTCGACGCCGGGTACTTACACCGTGACGTACACCGTAACGGGCACCTGCGGCAGCACGGGCACGGCGACGGTTACGATTACGGCCGCGCCGACGGCAGCCTTCAGCTACCCGGCCAGCACCACCTACTGCGCCGGCTCGGCCGGCACCATCGCGCCTACGCTGGGCGCGGGCGCTTCGGCGGGCACCTTTAGCTCGACCACCGGCCTGACTATTAATGCCAGCACCGGCGTTATTACGCTGGCCAGCTCCACGGCGGGCACCTATACCGTCACCAACTCGGTAGCGGCCAGCAACGGCTGCGCGGCCGCTACGGCTACCACTTCAGTTATCATCACGCCGGCCACTACGGCCACGTTCAGCTACCCGGCCACGGCCTACTGCCTGAGCGGCACCAACCCCACGGCTACCATCACGGGCACGGCAGGCGGCACTTTCAGCTCGGCCACCGGCCTGAGTCTGAATGCCACGACGGGCGCCATCACCTTGAGCAGCAGCACGGCCGGCACCTACACCGTAACCTATACCGTGAGCGGTGCCTGTGGTACCAGCAGCACCCAGAGCATTACCGTAACGGCTCCGCCCGTGGCCAACGTGGGCTACCCGGCCAGCAGCTACTGCACCAGCACCACGGGCACGGTGGCCCTGAACCTGGGCACGGGCAGCACCCGCGGCACCATCACCGTGAACCCAGCCACGGGCCTGAGCATCGACGCGGCCGGCACCATCACGCCCTCGACCTCGACGCCCGGCACCTACTTCATCACCAACACCGTGGCCGCCAGCGGCGGCTGCACGGCCGTGACCGGCGGCACCACCGTCAGCATTGTGGCCCCGGCCACGGCAGGCTTCAGCTACCCGGCCAGCAGTGCCACCTGCGCGGGCTCCACGGGCTCGGCCACGCCCACGCTGGGCGCGGGCGCTACGGCGGGCACATTTGGCTCGACCACCGGCCTCGCCGTCAATGCTACCACCGGCGCTATCAGCTTAGCCACTTCCACGGCGGGCACCTATACTGTCACCAACACGGTGGCGGCCAGCGGCGGCTGCGCGGCGGTTGTCAGCACCAGCACCTTCACGGTAAACCCGGTGCCGCCCACGCCCACGCTCACCACCTCGGGCACGCCTGCTGCGGGCATCACGCTCACCTCGTCGGCGGCCAGCGGCAACCAGTTCTACCTCAATGGCAACCTGATTACCGGGGCCACCGGCGCCACCTACCTCATCAACTCGGGTACCCGCAACGGCTCCTACACGGTGGTGGTAATGGGGGCGGGCGGCTGCACCTCGGCCGCTTCCACTGCCGTCACGGTCACGGTAACGGCCACGGCCAGCGCCCAGGCCACCACCACGCTCCACGTTTACCCGAACCCCACGCCCGACGGCATGGTAAGCCTGGAGCTGACCGGCTACCACGAAACCGTGCAGCTCAGCATCTGCAACGCCCTGGGCCAGCGGGTGCTGGAAACCACCGTGCTGCCCGCGCAGCTCGGCCAGCCCACCCAACTGAACCTGGCCGCCCTGCCCAGCGGCGTGTACGTGCTGCAAGCCCGCACCGCCAGCACCGGCCTGAAAGCCTACCGCCTGGTACGCGAATAGCTGCTTTGTCCAGCCACAAAAAAAGCGCCCGCCAATTATGGCGGGCGCTTTTTTTGTGGCTGAACCGGTAGGCCGGGAGCCTCTGGCTTAACGCTTAGTGGTGTCGGCCGGGGTGGGGTCGGCGGGCTTGGGCTTGGGTTTGGGCTTGCCAAACAGGCTGTTGAAGCCTTTCGAGAGCTGCTCCTTAGCCTTGTTGGCCGCGTCGATACGCTGCTGCTGCTTGTCCTTTTCGGCTTGCGCGGCGGCTTCTTCGGGCGTCTGCCCGGCGCGGCGGGTGCTGTCTTCCTTGCTCACCGGGCGGGTGCCCAGGCCCAGCAGGTCGAGGGCCTTTTGCTTGGCCACGTTCTTCACCAGCGTTTTGCCCTGGTCCTTCATGCTGCCGCTGGTCAGCTTCACCACCGGCTTGCTCACCGTGCCGCCAATGTCGAGGCCCAGCGTCACGCGGTCGGTGCCCTGAATGTTCTGCACACCCGTCAGGCGGGTTAGCTGGCCGTTCAGCGCATTGCCTAGCTTGCCGGTGGGCGTGTTGATGGCCGTTACGTAGTTCAGCACGCCGGTCAGGCTGTTCGAGCCGCCCAGCGTCATCTTAATGTCGCCAATGGCCAGGTCGAAAGGCTGTACCACCAGGTTGCCATCCACGATGTTAGCCTGAATCTTTTTGTTAATCACCACCAGATTCTTCAGGTCGGGCAGCGTAGTGAGGCTGGCAATTTTAGTCAGCGCCTCCGACTGCCCCACGGCCGCCCGCACCACGTCGAACAGGCCTTTGCCGCTCAGCGTGGCCAGGTTCGGGAACATGTCCGGCCCCATTTCCCCGCTCACGCTGAAGTTGGTGCCGAAAATGCCCTCCACCTGGCTGGCCAGCGGTACCAGCGTCTTAATCGTGTTGAAGGCCGAAAAGGCCTTCTGGAAGCTCAGGTTGGCGATGTTCAGCCCGAAGTTGAATTTCGGGTGCGCGAGGTTCTTGCTGCTGTAGCTGCCGGTGGTGCCAAAGCTGGCCCCCAGCGTATTGAATGTCATGTTTTTGAGCGTGGCCGTCTGGTCGTTCACCAGCACGGTGCCCTGGGCATTGCTCAGCTTCAGGTTGTCGTAGGTCACGTTGTCGACGTGGCTGTTCAGCACCAAATCGAAGAATTTCGGAATCTGCAACACGCCGTTGGCCTTGGCCGGAGCCGTGCCGCCGGTGGCCGTCGGCTTGGCCGATACCTCGTCCACCATCCACTCATTCACGTTGAAATTGTGCGAGTTCACGGTCATGTTGCCCTTCAGCGACTGGCCCGGCGTAAACAAATAGCCCAGGTAGTTGCTCACTGTGCCTGACGCCGCAAAATCGGAGCTGCCGGCCACGCCGTTCACGTTTTGCAGCGCAATCTGGTTGTTGTTGAACGTGGCCGTGCCGCTGCTGATTTTCACGCCCTGCGGCAGGTCATTGCTTTTGTACGTCACGTTACTGGCCTTCACGGTGCCGCTGGCTACCACGTTCTGGTAGCGGCCGGCCTCCACATCGGCCATGTTGCCCTTGGCCGCGATGTCACCGTTCACGCGGCCGGTCACGGTCATGCCTTGCAGCGGGAAAATCTTCGTGATTTTCGTCAGGTCCACCGTGCCGCGCACGTTGGCATCGAACACCGGCTTGTTGATGTTGTGCGCGCTCAGGCGGCCTTCGAGTGGCTCGCCTTCCAGCACCATCTTAAACTGCGGCAGGTTAATCTGCGTGTCGTTCACCTGCCCGGTGGTATTCACCACGGTGCCGCTCAGGTTGATGTTCTCAATGGGGGCCGGAAACTTAGCCGACTTCACGTAGCCGTTGGCCAGCCGGATGGCCGCATTCACCACCGGCATCTGCGTTTTCGAGTAGATGCCCTTCGCCGTGCCATCCACGAAAAACTGCCCGCGCATGGCCAAATCCT
>JALYUI010000165.1 GCA_030853845.1 Bacteroidota bacterium
GGCCCTGCCCGCACTGAACTCGGACCTGCGGGCCACGCTGGCCGAAGATATCACCTGGGGTGGGGTGGTGCGGGCGGCCTACCGCGTGAGCCCGCGCCTGGCCTACCGGCTGACCGTGGGGTACCGGCAGCAGTTTTTTGGGCCGCAGTATGTGCTGCTGCTGGGGCTCGACTGGCACCCGAGTGCCCGCTGGCGGGTGTTTGGCGATTTGCCCACTTCTCTCACCCTTAGCTACGCCGCCGGGCCGCAGGTAAACGTTGGGTTCAACCTGGCCGGTATCAACACCGCCTATCGACTGCGGCCTGATGACCAGTATTTTCAGTACCAGCAGGGCCACTACGGGTTGTTTGCCGAATCGTACCTGAGTACGCACTGGGCCGTTCGGCTTACTACGGCCTACGCCGTTACGCGTCGGCTCGAAGTGTACGACCGCAACGACCAATGGCCGGCCACGCTCGACTATATCGGCCTGGGCAAGGCCCCAACTCCGCTGAGCCCGGCTATTGCGAAGGGCCTGGCGTTCCGCCTGGCATTGAGCTACCGCGTTGCCAGTAGATAGCTCAAAAGGGTAGGGTGCTGCGCTAAATATTGAATTATAATGATAGTGACTTTAGGGGAATTCACTGGTAATGCCATCCCGATGTTGACTGTGAATTCCTGAAATGAACGTGCGGGGAGGCGTAATACCGGGCGCGGATGAGATGCTGGGAAAGGGGGAAATAATTGACTGTGGGCGCACTGAGTGAGTATTAGCTTGGCCAAGGCGTCAGTGCCTTATAAGGGATAGTCCAAAAAAGAAACTTTTAGTCGCGTGGAAAATGGCCTTCGCCTTGTGATGTTTCGCGCTTGTCGAAAAGCAACATGAGTGCGAACAAGGCAGCCTTAATTTTAACTTTTCGAATATTCCAAGTTCCTCATAGCACATGCGAAAAATCTATTCCACTTTGCTGGTTGCGGTAATGGTTCCTGCCGGGACTGTGGTCGCGGCTAGTATGAAAGCAACGGTTCCGGCCCGGCACCAATCGGCGGCGAAAACGACGGCCCGGGCCACCCTGGCCCGGCAAAAAGGCCGGCAATTGCCCGACCCCGGCTCGGCTCACATTGGTGGCGTGGTGCTAACCAACGCTGGGGAGGCATTGCCCGGGGCTACCATTTTTATTAAGGGTACCTACATCGGAACCAGTACCAATCAGGAAGGGCGCTTCGACCTCAACGGCTCGTTTGCCAACGGTCCGCTGGAGTTAGTTATTTCCTTCGTAGGCTATGAATCGCAAACGGTAGTGCTCGACAAGCCCCAGGACCAGCTGACAGTGTCGCTGGTGCCCAGCGCTACGATGCTGACGGAAACGGTAGTTTCGGCTTCGCGCGTTGAAGAAAATATTATGCGCGCGCCGGTTACCATTGACAAGGTTTCGGCCAAGCAGATTGAGCGCATCAGCACCCCGGAAGTAATGGCGGGCCTGGGCCAGCTGGCCGGGGTCGACGTGAACTCGGCCTCTATGCTGTTTACCAGCATCAGCACGCGCGGCTTTAACACGGCTAAATCAGAGCGCGTTATCCAGCTGGTCGACTACATGGATACGGCCCTGCCGTCGCTCAACCTGAGCCCCGGCAACATGGTCGGTATTCCGGAACTGGATATGGAAAGCATTGAAATCGTGCACGGCCCGGCATCGGCCCTCTACGGTTCCAATGCCCTCAGCGGCGTGGTGCTCTTCAACTCGAAAGACCCGTTTGTGTACGAGGGCCTGAGTGCCCGCGTGCGGGGCGGCCAGCGCAGCCTGATGGACGGACAGCTGCGCTACGCCAAGAAAATTGGCGACCGTTTCGCCTTTAAAATCAACGCCAGCTATTTCAAGGCCTACGACTGGATTGCCGCGAACTATGCTCCCACCGCCGGCTCAATTAATCCGCAGGGTTCGCTGTATGGTTATGATGCCATTAACCGCTATGGTGAGCTGGAGAAGAAGTTCACGCAGAATACCGGTACTAATGGCGAATTGAACGGGCAAACCATCGACATGCGCGGCTACACCGAGCGGGAGCTGGTGGGCAGCGACAGCACCACCCGCTCGTACCGCATACAGGGAACTGTTTCGTACCTGATTAATAACGACCTGAAGCTGACGGCTGAATATAAGCGGGGCGTAGGCACGGCCACTTATCAGAACTTCAGCCGCTTCCGAATTAAGGATTTGGGCACCAATCAGTACCGGGTTGAATTGAAAAGCTCTAAAGGTTTTATCCGGGCTTATTCAACCATGGACTTCACCGGCAGCACCTACGAGTTTACTTCGCTGGCCGGACAGATTCTTCGCTCGCCAACAGCGGACGACCCGTCACAAACCTATCAGCAACGCTACTTCCAGACCTATAACGACGCCTACACGGCGGCGCGCGCTACAAATACTTCGGTCGACGAATCGCTGGCAATTGCCCAGGCGGCGGCCAATGCCACCCAGCCCCAGGTAGGGTCCAGCACTTTTAACTCGCTTCGCAATCGCCTGGTGGCCGACGTTAACCCGAAAACCGGGGCCGGCCAGTACTTTAGCTCGTACCTGCACGATATCAGCGCGCAGCGGAATTTCCAGTTGGGCAGTCCCAATACCGGGCTGATTGTGGGCGGAGCTTACCGTCAGTACCGGCTGGGTTCCGATGGCTTGCTATTCGACGACTCAGACGGCAAGCGCATTGTCAACCATGAATTCGGTGGGTATGCCCAGGTAACCCAATCCTTATTTGACGACCACCTGAAGCTGGCCGCGGCCGCCCGCCTCGATTACTTTAAGAATTTCAGTCCGGCCCTTTCGCCACGCTTTGCCGCCGTATATTCAATTGGAGCCCGCAAGCAGCACAGCTTCCGCGCCAGCTACGGGCAAGCGTTCCGCAGCCCTTCGCAAACCGACCAATATCTGCATTCCGACCCGGGTACCTTCATTTTGCTCGGCAACATCGGGAACGGTTTCCAGGGCTACCGCTTGCCGGATGCCACCCACCCGTTCACGTTTCAGAGCAAGTCGTCGGACTTTGAAATTAACGTCGACAAGCTGCGCCTGGAGCGGGCTAATACGCTCGAAGGCGGCTATAAAGGCGCAATAGTACCCAACTTATACGTGGATGTGAGTGGTTTCACCAGCCGATACCACGACTTTATTGGGGGGTATTACTTTGCGGGCAATGTTGATGGCTCACGCCCGACTTTCTCGCAGTATTATCAGGCCTTGAACGGGGTGCAGAATGGGGTGCGAATTATTTTCGTGTCGCAAAACAACAGCCAGCTGGTACAGACCTACGGCGCATCGTTTGCCATGACGTATTACCTCAATAAGGGCCTGAACCTGACGGGCAACTATTCCCTCAACGTGATTGACCGCAGCAATCTGCCCGACGGTTTCCGTTCTTTCTTTAACACGCCCAAGCATAAGTTCAACATCGGGGCCAACGGTACGGTGGCGCACAACCTGAACTACTCGGTGAATTACCGCTGGGTGCAGGGCCATTATCAGGAGCTGCCTTTCAACGTGGGCAACCTGAGCGCGGCCCGCACGCTGGATGCTTACTTCGGCTATACAGTGCCCAAAATAGCTTCCACATTCCAGCTTGGGGGCTCCAACATACTGAATGATACCAACATCCAAATTATTGGTGGTCCGCAAATTGGCCGTCTGGTTTACCTGGGCCTGCTGGTGAACGTGAAATAGCGAACTACCAGACCCCCAAAAAAGCGGCCCGCGTCATTC